>JACQEH010000201.1 GCA_016200675.1 Chloroflexota bacterium
CATCGTGAAGGGCGAGCAGTGGCTCGGCCACGCCGGCCACGGCAAGTTCCTGCGGCGAGAGCCGCGCGGCTTCAAGTACATCGCCCGGGCCAGGACCGAGGAGCGCCAGCCGGCGCCCGTGGGCTGACCCGTCGCCAATCCCACGCCTCCCAGCCGCCGGCCCGCCAGCGCGGGCCGGCGGCTCGATTCCGGACCGTCCGGTTGGGCTCCCTCTGGCCCCTCCGTCTCGGGCACTTCGGCCGTGGTGGGGGCCGTCGGCGGCCCCCGACACTGGCGTCTCAGCGTCCGCACTTCGCCGTCAGCCGGCGATCGAGCGAGGGTCCAGCGACCATGACCGTCGACGTGAGCGTCGGACGAACGTCCGACCCGTTCCTGCCGTTGCCCCTTCTGGCGCCGTCCGCCGCCCGAACGAAGGCGGAACGGTGCCTCTACTGCCATGACGCGCCGTGCGTTGCTGCCTGCCCGACGAGCGTCGACGTTCCGTCGTTCATCCGCAAGATCGCGACGGGCAACCTCGAGGGCAGCGCCCGGACGATCCTCTCGGCGAATCCCCTGGGCGCCACCTGCGGCGCCGCCTGTCCGGTCGAGCGTCTCTGCGAGGGCGCCTGCGTCCGCAACGAACTCGACCGGCCGATCCAGATCGGCCGCCTCCAGCGCTACGCGGTCGAGATAGCGGCCGCGATGGACGCGCGGCCGCCCGGCGCGCCCGCGGAGGTGGACCGGAGCGTCGCGATCATCGGCGCCGGACCGGCGGGCCTGGCCTGTGCGGCGGAGCTTCGGCGCGCCGGCGTCGGCGTGACCGTCTACGACGCCAACCCGCGAGCCGGCGGCCTCGCCGACCACGGGATCGTGCCGTGGCGCCTGCCGCGAGCGACGGTCGCGACGGACGTGGCGGCAATCGAGCGCGCCGGGGCGACCTTCCGGCTCGGCACCGCCGTCGGGCGGGACGTGGCCGCGTCGACGCTCCTCGCGGAGCACGACGCCGTTGTCCTGGCGCTTGGCCTCGGTCACGCGCGACCCCTCGGGATTCCGGGCGAGGATGCGGCCGGCGTCGTCGATGCCCTCGACCTCATCCGGTCGGCGATCGACGGCGGGGGCACCCCCCTGACCATGGGCCCACGGGTCGGCGTCATCGGCGGTGGCAGCACCGCCTTCGACGCGGCGGCCGCGGCCGTCCGCCTCGGCGCCGAGGAGGTGACGCTCTTCTACCGGAGGAGCGCCGACGAGTGCCCCGCCTACCCGCACGCGATCGACCTCGCCCGGAGCCTGGGCGTGACCATCCGCTGGCTCAGCGCGCCCGTGGAGATCGTCGTCGAGGGAGCGGTCTGGTGCGTCGGCTTCGAGCGGATGACGCTCGGCGAGCCTGACGGCTCGGGCCGGCGGCGGCCGCAGCGGGTCGAGGGGTCGCGATTCGACGTCGCCCTCGACACCGTCGTCCGCGCGGTCGGCCAGGACGGCCCGACGCAGCTCCTGGCCGAGCTCGGCGTAGCGATCGCCAACGGCCTCGCGATCGCCGATCCGACGACGGGCCGGACCGCGACGCCCAAGGTCTGGGCCATCGGTGACATCGTCAACGGTGGAGCCGAGGTCGTGAACGCGGTCCAGGCCGGCAAGCAGGCGGCCCACTCGATCGTCGAGGCCCTCGGCCTGGGCGGTGCCCGGATCGTGCCGACCCAGCCGACGGACGCCACGGTGCCGGGTGTCGACCTCTTCACCGACATCGCCGGGATCCGCGGCCCCAACCCCTTCTGGCTGGCCTCCTGCCCCATCACCAACAACGCCGAGATGGTCGCCCGGGCCTTCGACGCCGGCTGGGGCGGGGTCGTCTGGAAGACGGTCGGCGACCAGATCACCAACGTCACCTCCCGCCTCGGATCGCTCAACGTCAGCGGCCGGCGTATCGTCGGCCTCTCGAACATCGAGCTCATCAGCGATCGCCCGCCGGAGGTCAACTTCGCGGAGATCGCGGACATCAAGCGCCGCTACCCGAACCAGGCGGTCGTCGTCTCGCTCATGGTCGAGGCCAAGCCGGAGACCTGGTACGACTTCGTCGGGCGGGTCAACGACACCGGCGCCGACGGCATCGAGCTCAACTTCGGCTGCCCCCACGGCATGAGCGAGCGGGGCATGGGCGCCGCGGTCGGCCAGGTCCCCGAGTACGTCCAGATGATCACCGAGTGGGTCATGGAGAAGGCCGCCGTCCCGGTCCTCGTCAAGCTCACCCCCAACGTGACCGACATCCGGTATCCGGGCCGGGCGGCCCGTGCCGGCGGCGCCGACGGCATCGCCCTCATCAACACCATCAGCTCCCTGGTCGGGGTCAACCTGGACCAGTGGACGCCCCTCCCGGATGTCCGGGGCAAGGGCAGCCACGGCGGCTACTCGGGCCCGGCCGTCAAGCCGATCGCCCTCAACATGACCTCGGCGATCGCGTCCGACCCGGAGATCGGCATCCAGATCTCGGCCATCGGCGGGATCGTCGACTGGCACGATGCCGTCGAGTTCATGCTCGTCGGCGCGACCACCGTCCAGGTCGGCACGAGTGTCATGCACCACGGCTTCCGAATCATCGACGACCTCGTCGACGGGATGTCGACCTACCTCCGGTCGAAGGGCCTCCACAGCCCGTCGGAGCTCACCGGCAAGGCCCTCCCGACCCTCACCGACTGGGGCCACCTGGACCAGTCCTTCCGCCTCCTCGCCCAGATCGACGAGGCGCGCTGCATCCACTGCAACCTCTGCTACACCGCCTGCAACGACGGTGCCCACCAGGCCATCCGCCTGACCGGGACCAACGGCTCGTCGCGGCTCTCGGTCGACGGCGACTACTGCGTCGGCTGCCGACTGTGCGCCTACGTCTGCCCGGTCGACGAGTGCATCTCGTTCGTCGAGCTCGAAGGCGCCGCCGCCGCCCATTGACCCGTCGTTCCCGCCGCAAACGGAGCCCGACCCGTCGGTCGGGCTCCGTTTGATGCCTTTCAGCCCGTGGGGAGTGCCCGACTGGACCTTCCGGCCGGATGGGTCCGATGGCGACCATCGAAGGCAGGCACCGCTGGCAGTCCACCGCTTTGCCGCGCATCCAACCAGGAGGCATCAACCGTGACCGTCGAAGCCATCCGCCCGAGCGTCGAGACGCCGCCGGCGATCCTTCCCATCCTCTCGCACTGGATCGGCGGACGTCCCGTCGAGGTCCTCCCGGAGCACACCGGCCCCGTCTACAACCCGGCCACCGGCGAGGTCATCGCCCGCGTGCCGCGCGGTGGTGCCCCCGAGATCGAGGCCGCCGTCGCGGCCGCGAAGGCCGCCTTCCCCGCCTGGCGTGACACGCCGCTCATCGCCCGCAGCCAGGTCTTCTTCGCCTTCCGCGAACTTGCCTGGAAGCATCGCGAGGAGCTCGCCGCGCTCATCACCCGCGACCACGGCAAGACCTTCGCCGACGCGCTGGTGGGCGTCACTCGCGGCATCGAGACCGTCGAGTACGCCTGCGGCCTGCCCGTCCACCTGGCCGGGATGAACACCCCGAACGTCGCCTCCGGCGTCGATGCCGTCACCCTTCGCCAGCCCCTCGGCGTCGTCGCCGCGATCACGCCCTTCAACTTCCCGGTCATGGTCCCGATGTGGATCCTCCCGATCGCCCTCGCCGCGGGCAACGCGGTCATCCTCAAGCCCTCCTCCCACACGCCCGGCGCAACCCAGCTCCAGGCCGAGCTGTGGCACGAGGCCGGCCTCCCCACGGGGATCCTCAACGTCGTCTACGGCGGTCGCGAGGCGGTCGCCGCGATCGTCGAGCACCCCGACATCAAGGCCATCCAGTTCGTCGGCTCGACCGCCGTTGGACGCTACGTCTACGAGGAGGGCACGAAGCGCGGCAAGCGCGTCGGCGCCTTCACCAGCGCCAAGAACGCGATGGTCGTCCTGCCCGACGCGGACCTGGAGATGACCGCCGACGCGGCCGTCGCCTCCGGCTACGGCTCGGCCGGCGAGCGCTGCATGGCCCAGACGCTGGTCATCGCCGTCGGCGACACGGCCGACAGGCTCCGGCCGCTGATGCTCGAGCGGATCGCCAAGCTCAAGGTCGGCCCCGGGATGGATCCCGGCGTGGACATGGGCCCCATCTACACCCAGGACCATCGCCAGTCGATCATCAAGTGGATCGACCGGGGCGTGGAGGAAGGGGCCGAGCTCGTCGTCGACGGCCGGCCGTTCGTCCATCCCGAGCATCCCGACGGGTTCTACCTCGGCGTGACGCTCTTCGACCACGTCAAGCCGGGCATGGACATCTACAACGAGGAGATTTTTGGGCCGGTCCTCGGCATCGTCCGTGTCGGGACCTACGACGAGGCCATCAACCTGGTCAATGGTCACAAGTACGCGAACGGCACGGCGATCTTCACGACGGACGGCGGCGCCGCCCGACGCTACCAGCTCGAGGTCGAGGTCCCGATGGTCGGCGTCAACGTGCCGATCCCGGTCCCGGCCGGCTACCTCTCCTTCAGCGGCGCCAAGGAGTCCGCACTCGGCGACCTGCCGATGCGCGGCGAGGACGGCCTCCGCTTCTTCAGCCGCCAGAAGGAAGTCACCATCCGCTGGCCCGAGCCGGGCCGACGCGGCGCGCTGAGCCTGGTCTTCCCCAGCAACAGCTGACCGATACAGCCAGGGCCGCGGGGCGCCGGTGCGACCCGCGGCCTTCTGATTCGCGACGTGGCCGGCAGCGGACCCGGCGCGTCAGTCTTCGGCGATCTCGTAGCGGCCGGCGCCGTCCGGGATGTAGATCAGCTCATCGGCGAAGCACCAGCGCCAGTCCTCGCCGGGCTGGGCCGACCGCATCATGGGGTGGCCCGTCGCGTGGAAGTGGCCCGTCGCGTGGCGGTTCGGGCTCTGGTCGCAGCAGCTCGTCCGGCCGCAGTTCAGGCACTGCCGGAGGTGGAACCAGGTCGAGCCGATCTCGACGCAGCTCGTGCAGACATCGAGGGGCGCCGCGACCTCGGCGCCCGTCTCGAAGTGCTCGCAGTTGGGTGGCGGCATCGGGCATGAACCTCGGCTAGTCCAGATTCTGACGTGATCTCCGCGGCTCACCGTTGTGCCGAGCCGAAGGCGGAGGCGAGCACGAGAGCGAGCGCACCTAAGGGTGCGTGAGCGAGCGCGCGCAGCCGACAACGCACGGATCGGCCAATCCGGGAGCCGCGGACTGGCGGAGAGGGTGGGATTCGAACCCACGGGGCTCGCGCCCGCCTGTTTTCAAGACAGGACCGTTCAACCGCTCCGGCACCTCTCCGCCCCGGAGGATAGCAGCGGTCGTCAGGTCGCCGGGAGGGCCTCTCCTTCGGCCGGGACTGGTCGAGGATCCGCCGTTCCAGGTACACCGGCCGCCGGCTCGGAGACCCCGTCGAGGGGCCACTCCATGGCCCGCGCCAGCCGTTCGAGGGGCAGTCGTGCACCGAGGCCTTCGAGGATTCGACGGCCGGCCTCGGCTGCGGCGGCGACGCCGGGGCCCGCTGGCCCGAGCGTGGCGACCATGTCCAGTGCGGTCATGGCCACATCCCAGGGCAGGCCCAGCGCCTCGAATGCCGTCAGCACCGCTCGGTAGCCCGTGGCGGCCTCGGATGTCCGCCCCGCTAGCGCCGCGAGGCCGGTCTCGATCTCGAGGTGGGCCGCCGAGATGGCCGGTCCATGCGTGGTCTGGTCGAGCTTGTCGAGGGCGATCCTCGCCCGTACGGGATCATGGAGCCAGAGGGCGGCACGGGCGGCGGTCAGGTAGGAGGTGGGTGCCGACCAGCTGATCATGCCCCCTGCCGTCATCTCGTCGTCGTAGGCCTGATCGAAGCGCCCCTGGACGAAAGCCACCTGGCCCTCCGTATCCCGGACGAAGGCATGGGCTTGCGTGTCGGTGCCTGCCATCAGGACGCCGCTGATCACGCCCAGGCGGTCCGACACATCTTCGCCGCGCGCCGCGGAGATGACCAGGGCTCCGACCATGCCGGACGCGCGGTCGATGTCGTTGACGGCGGCGGCCTCGAGCTCGACGGCCTGCGCCACGGCCCAATCCCAGTCGCCGGTCCGGAAGGCGACGCTCGTGCCGTTGAGCACCAGGACTCCGAGGTAGTCGAGGCGGCCGATCCGGCGGACGGCGTCCAGGCCTGCCCGGGCGGTGGCGAGGGCCGCCCGTGGGTCGCGGGCGATCTGGGCGTCGCTCAGGTTCGCCTGAACCCGCAGCATCCCGAGCTGGTTGCCGGTCGCCTCGGCGAGGGCGTAGGCGCCCTTCATGGTGCTGATGCCCTCATAGCCTCGGCCGAGGTACCCGAGCGCTCCACCCTTGATGATCAGTCCGTCGACGATGCCCGACACGATGTCGAATCGCTCGGCCTCGGCAAGGCCCCGGTCGGCCCAGCTCACCGCCGGCTCGAGTTCGTCCGCGAGCCAGTAAGTGTTGGCCAGTCGGAGCACGAGGTCGACGTGCTCGCGCCGGCCGACGAGGTCGTCGAACTCTGGGACGCGCTCCAGCAGGAGGGCCTGCGATTCGGCCGTCTTCAGGTTGTTCATCATGGCGCGGGAGAGGATGATCAGCATCCGGGCCTCGCCGAGGTGGTCGCCGGCAGCGACGTACGCGGCCATCCCCCGGGTCGCAAGCTCCTCAGACCGGGTATAGAGGCCGGCGGCTATGGCCTGCGCGGCGGCCCGCTCGAGGAGCTCCGGCTGCCGGGCCGGATCTGCCTCGATCGTCAGGGCCTGGTCAAGGAACTGGAGGGCTTGCGCCGGCGACCCCAGGGCAGTGGCACGCTCGGCCGCGGCCGTCAGGCTGATCCGGGCCTGGATAGCGAGGCCGTCGGCTTCCGGGCCAGCCGGGCTGTTCGCCTGGGCCGCAAGGTAGTGACCGGCGAGCGCTCCCGCGAGCTCGTCGCTCCCGAGCCCCTCGAAGAAGCGGGCTGCAGCCAGATGCCGCTCCCGTCGGTCGCGTTTCGTCAGGGTGTTGTAGGCGACCTCCCGGATGAGGGCTTGGACGAACGCGAACTGCCCCCGCTCGGGCGAGCGCGGATCGGACCGGACGGACAGGATCTCGCGCCTCCCAAGTGCGGCGAGTCGTGGTTCGATGTCGTCAACGCCGCGGCCCGAGACGGCCGCGAGCCCGGCGAGGGTGAAGCTCTGCCCAAGCACGGCGGCGTCCTGGAGCAGCGCCCGGTCGGTCGGCTCGAGCGCGTCCAGGCGGGCGCCGATGAGCGCGGTCAGCGTCTCCGGAACGGCGAGGGCGGCGAGGTCGCCGACGAGGGCATAGGCACCGGCTTCCTCACGCAGCTTCCCGTCGGCGACGAGCATCCGGACCGTCTCGACCGCATACAGCGGGATGCCGTCGGCGCGGGCGACGATCGCGTCGACGGTGGATCTGGGCAGCCCGGGCACGAGGCCGGCGAGCAGCTCGCGCATCGACGCCTCGCCCAGTGGCTCGAGGCCGATGCTCAGGAAGTTCCGGCGGCCCGCGCCCCAGTCCGGGCGCCGTTCCAGCAGCTCCGGGCGGGCCAGGGTCAGGACGTAGATCGGCTGGTCGCGAGACCACTCCAGGAGATGGTCGATGAAATCCAGCAGACCGGGATCGGCCCAGTGGAGATCTTCGAAGACGAGGACCACCGGGCCTGTTGCCGCGAGCCGGCTGAAAAAACTCCGCCAAGCGGCGAAGAGCTCATCGGCGGCGAGATCGCCGGCGCCGAACCCCAGGAGCGTCAGCATCGACGACTCCATCCAACGCCGTTCCGTTTCGTCCGCGACGTGCCGGGCCAGCATTTCGGCGAGGCGCTGTCGGGTCGTCGGTTCGTCGTCGGTCTCGGCCAGGCCGGCCCGTCCGCGGATCATCTCGCCGAGGGCCCAGAAGGAGATTCCCTGGCCGTAAGCCGGCGAACGGCCGTGATGCCACCACGTCGTGGTCACGATCCCGTCGAGGTACTTCTCGAACTCCCAGGCCAGGCGGCTCTTGCCAATGCCGCCAGGCCCGATGACGGAGACGAGGCGCACGCGGCGCTCGCGGGCGGCCGTGTGGAAGAGGTCCTTGAGCAGGCGCAGCTCGTCGTCCCGCCCCACGAACGGGGCCTCGAGGCCACCGGACCGGCCTCGGCCGCCACGCTCGGCGACGACCCGCAGGGCGAGCCAGGCCGGGACCGGCGTGACCTTACCCTTCAGGAGCTGATCGCCCGCCTCCTCGAAGGCGATCGCCTTGGAGGCGGACCGGTATATTCCTTCGCCGACGAGGACCTTGCCGGGCGGCGCGACGGACTGCAGTCGAGAAGCGGTGTTGACGATGTCGCCCGCTACCATTCCCTGGTTCGTGGCGCCCAGGGTGACGGCGGCTTCGCCCGTGAGGACACCGCAGCGTGCCTGGATCTGGGGGCCGAGCGCACGAACGGCGTCGACGAGCTCGAGACCGGCACGAACGGCTCGCTCCGCGTCGTCCTCGCGAGCGACGGGGGCGCCCCAGACCGCCATGACGGCGTCACCGATGAACTTCTCGACCGTTCCGCCGTAGCGCTCGATGACCTCGGTCGACAGCTCGAAGTAGCGGGTCAGGACCTCCCGCACGTCCTCGGCGTCGCGTTCCTCGGCGAACGGCGTGAAGCCGACCAGGTCGGCGAACAGGATCGTGACGAGCCGGCGCTCGGCGACCGCGTCAGGCGCCCCTGTGAGGCCGCCTGACCCGGGTGCGGCTGCCGGTACGGTTGGACCCGCAGTCGGCGCCATCGGTGTTCCGCATTCGCCGCAGAAACGCTCGCCGGGCTCGTTGGCGGCGCCGCAGTTGGCGCACGAGACGGCGAGCGCCGTTCCGCAGGACGCGCAGAATTTCCGCCCCGCCCGGTTCTCCGTCCCGCAGCTGGCACAGGTCACGGAACTGAGCCTAGCGGATGCCGCTGGGCGCTGTCACGAAGCTCATGGACCACCCAGATGTTCGGGTCGTAGTAGACGCCCTCGTCGGCGTCCCGGTCGAGGTGGACCGGCGCGGCGGCGAAGGGCACGACGTAGTCACCGCTGTCCGGAAAGGCCATGCCCGTCCAGCCTTCCCACTCCGCGACCCTGCCGCGGATGGTCATGGCCCGCGACGATCCGCGGACGATGCGCGCTCCGAGCCGGACATGGAGGCGGACCCAGGGGTCGAAGGGCTGCCCGTCCTCATTCGTCCAGAACGCGTAGCGCTCGATCGGGGCGAGGGGGTAGCGATGCTTCGCCGTGGGCCGGACGCAGGCGATGAGGGCCCCGAAGCCGTGCACGACCGCATTGGCCTGCATCGCCCGGACCATCACCCCCGCAAGCCCCGTCCCGCGCCGGGCCGGGTCGACGACGATCTGGAGGGCTCCGAGGGTGTTCACCGGCGTGCCCGTCGCGAGGTCGCCGGCCGTTCGCTCGAACTGGTCGTCCCAGCCGTCGGGCAGCCCCGCGTCCGTGCCGTCCCAGGCGAGCGGCGCGCTGTTGTTGGTGGCCGCGATCCGCCCGTCGGCGTCGAGCAGGACGAGCTGGTCGTCGAGGAAGGTGTCCTCAAGAAGGTGCCAGTGCCGCTGGACGACGGCGTCGTGGAGCATGAACTCGGGCCAGATGGAGCCGTTGAAGTGGCCCGCGTCACGGATCAGGTCGGGGCGCTCGGCGTACGAGACGAGCTGAAAGCCCGGCGGCAGGACGACGTCGAGGTCCGGCATCGGAGGCGCGAGGGTCGCCCGTCCTCAGGCCGGCAGGGCGATGCGGTCGATCCCCATGTACGGCCGGAGGGGCGCGGGAACGTCGACCGACCCGTCGGGCCGCTGGTGGGTCTCGATGATGGCCGCCACGACCCGGGCCAGGGCCAGGCCCGAGCCGTTGAGGGTGTGGACGAGCTCCGGCTTGGCGCCGGCCTCGGGCCGGTAGCGGACGGCCATCCGACGCGCCTGGAAGTCCTTGAAGTTGGAGCAGGAGCTGACCTCGAGCCAGCGCTCCACGCCCGGCGCCCAGACCTCGAGGTCGTACTTGCGGGCCTGGGTGAAGCCCATCTCACGGGTCGCCATGAGCAGGACGCGGTAGGCCAGCCCGAGGCGGCGGAGGAGCTCCTCGGCGACGCCGGTCATCCATTCCAGGGCTGCGGCCGACGCCTCGGGACGCTCGAAGAGGACCATCTCGACCTTGTCGAACTGGTGGACCCGGAGGATCCCCCGGGTGTCCTTGCCCGCCGCCCCTGCCTCGCGCCGGAAGCAGGGCGTGTACGCCGCGTAGCGGATCGGCAGCTCGGCGGCCTCGAGGATCTCGTCGCGATGGAGGTTGGTGACCGGGACCTCGGCCGTCGGGACCAGGTAGAGGTCGTCGCGGGTGACGACGTACATCTGGTCTTCCTTGTCCGGGATCTGCCCGGTCCCCCGGGCGGATGCCTGGTCGACCACCACCGGCGGCCAGACCTCGATGAAGCCGTTCTCGCGGGTGTGGACGTCGAGGAACCAGTTGATCAGCGCCCGCTGGAGGGCCGAGCCGGCGCCCTTGTAGACCGGGAAGCCGGAGCCGGTGATCTTCGCCCCGCGCTCGTTGTCGATGATGTCGAGCGCCTCGCCGATCTCCCAGTGCGGTCG
>JACQEH010000205.1 GCA_016200675.1 Chloroflexota bacterium
CGTCGACGTCGAGAAGCGGCTCGCCGACCTGACCCTCTCGGTCCTCGACCACGCCGACCTGATCTTCATCGTCATGACCGCCGACCTCTCCTGCCTGAAGAACGTCCGGCTCGTCCTGGAGGTCCTGGGCCGGGTCGGCTACGAGGCGTCACGGGTCAAGCTCCTCCTCAACCGCTCGAATGCCTTCACCGGCATCAGCACGCAGGCCGCCGAGGGCGCCCTGAAGCGGAAGTTCGACCACCAGATCACCAACGAGTACCGGGTCGCCATCAGCGCCCAGAACTCGGGCGCGCCGTTCGCCTTCACCAAGGCCGACTCGCCGCTCGGCCGCGAGATCGCGGCCCTCGCCGGCTCGATCGACAAGTCCTCGGGGACGCCGGCCAAGGCCGCCGCGCGCTAGGCACGACCAGGGCGCCCGGCGGGGCGCCGAGTGGATGCGCTCCGCTCCCGGCCCCGTTCGCCGGGCCTCGCCCTCGGCGGAGGCACCGTGGTGAGCCGCCGATAAGGCCCTCCGGGTAGGGTCCGCGACGTGCTCGCAACCCTCCTCTCCGCTACCCTCATCGGCCTCGAGGGCCGGCCCATCCGGGTCGAGGTCGATGTTGCGCCGGGCCTGCCCGGCTTCACCATCGTCGGGCTCGCGGACGCCGCGATCCGGGAGGCGCGCGAACGGGTGCGGGGCGCCATCCGCAACGCCGGCTTCACCTATCCACCCCGCCGGATCACGGTCAACCTGGCCCCGGCCGACCTGCCCAAGACCGGTGCCTCGATGGACCTCGCGATCGCCATTGGGATCCTGCTCGGGTCCGAGCAGTTCCGGCCGGCCGCGGGACGCACCGCCCTCATCGGCGAGCTCGGACTCGGCGGCGAGCTGCGGCCCGTGGCGGGGCTCCTGCCGATGCTGGCGTCCCTTGCCGAACACGGTGTCCCGCGGGCGATCGTGCCCCTGGTCGCCCGGGCGGAGGCATCCCTCGTTCCGGGCGTCGCCTCGACGCCCTGCGCCGACCTCGCCGAGGCCGTGGACGGACTGCGCCGCCGGCAGCGCGCCCGCCAGCCGTTGCCGGTGCGGGTGGCCCTCGACGGCGAGCCGGACCCGGGAGGGCCGGCCGGTGATGCCGGTCTCACGGATCGGAGCGGCCAGCGACAGCCGGCAGCCGCGGTGCCGGACCTGGCCGAGGTCCGCGGCCAGGTCCTCGCCCGGCGGGCCCTCGAGGTGGCGCTCGCGGGCGGGCACGGGCTGCTCCTCATCGGGCCGCCCGGGGCCGGCAAGACGCTCCTCGCCCGGACGATACCCGGCCTGCTGCCGCCGCTCGACGACGCGGCGGCCCTCGCCGCGACGGTCATCGCCTCGGCGGCGGGGGAGGGCCCGGTCGGCGAGCTCGTCCGGCGGCCTCCGATGCGCGCCCCGCACCACACCAGCTCCTATGCGGCGATCGTCGGCGGCGGCCCCCGCCTGGCGCCCGGGGAGGTCACCCGGGCGAACGACGGCGTGCTCTTCCTCGATGAGCTCCCGGAATTCGACCGCGACGTCCTGGAGGCGCTGCGCCAGCCGCTCGAGGACGGCCACGTGACCATCGCCCGGGCGACGCGGGCGGTGACGTTTCCCGCTCGGTTCCAGCTCGTCGCCGCGATGAATCCATGTCCCTGCGGCCTTGCCGGCACTGGGAGCTGCCGATGCCCCGCAAGCGTCGCCGAGCGCTATCTCCGGCGAATCTCCGGCCCCCTGCGCGATCGCGTGGATATCTGGGCCTGGATGCCGCGCGTACCGGCCCAGGCGATCGTCGCCACCTCGGATCCCGAATCGTCGGCCGTCGTCGGCGGCCACATCGCCGCGGCGCGAGCGGTCCAGGCAGCGCGGACGCCGGGCCTGCTCAACGGACGGCTCGGCGGGCGGCGCATTCGGGACGCCTGCGAGCTCACGCCCGCCGTCCGTTCCCGGACGGTCGCCCTGGCCGAGGCCGAAGAGCTCTCCGGCCGCGGGACCGACCGCCTCCTCCGGGTCGCGCGGACCATCGCGGACCTCGAGGGGGCCGCTCGGGTCGCGGTCGAGCATGTCGAGGAGGCCGCTCGCTGGCGGGCCCCCGGCAGCCGCGCGCGCCTGGCCCTGGCGAGCTGACGATGCTCGGCGTCGGCCTTCACGGGCCCACCGGCCCCGCCGCGACCTCGCGCCGTCCCCGAATCGCGGAGGGCGAAGCCCGGTATGGCGCCGCCGAAGATGTCGCCGGGGCCGCCGTGTCGGCGTCCGGCGAGCCGGCCAGTCCTGCCACCCGCGAGGCGATGGCGGTCATCGCGGGCGTCGAGGGCATCGGGCCCATCACGCTCGAGCGGCTCCTCGCGGTCTTCGGCGATCCCGTTGCGGTGCTCGAGGTCGCGGCGCGGCCCGGAGGCGTCAGCGCCCTTCGCGCGGCGACGCGGGAATCCGACGACCGCCTGCCGACGATCCGGGAATCGACGGCGAAGGCCCTCGCCGAGGCAGCTCGACGGCCCGGCGAGATGGCCGCGCGCCTTGAAGGGTCGGGCGTCCACGTCGTCCTCCTCGACGATGCCGCCTATCCGGACCGCCTCCGAGCCATCGAGCTGCCTCCGCGACTCCTGTTCGTCCGGGGCGCCGATGCGGCGCTCGACGGCCGACACTCGGTGGCCGTCGTCGGAACGCGGCGGCCGACCGACGAGGGCCGCCGCACGGCAAACCGGATCGGAGCAGCCCTGGCGAGGGCCGGCACCGTCGTGGTGAGCGGGCTCGCCCTTGGCATCGACGGCGCCGCTCACGCGGCGGTCCTCGGAGAGGCAGGGCAGACCGTCGCGGTCATCGGCGGCGGGCACGACCGGCTCTTCCCCCGGGCCCACGACCGTCTCGCCGACGCCATCGTCGATGGGGGTGGCGCGGTGATCTCGGAACACGCTCCGGGCACCGAGCCCACGAAGGGAACCTTCCCGCGGCGGAACCGGGTGATCAGCGGCCTCGCCGACGCCGTGGTCGTCGTGGAGGCCGGCGCCCGGAGCGGGGCCCTCGTGACCGCGGCCTGGGCCCTCGAGCAGGGCCGCGAATGCTTCCTGGTGCCTGGCTCGATCGAGGCGCCGCTGGCCGCGGGCTGCCTGGCCTGGCTCCGGGACTACGCGGGTCTGACCCGGATCGTGGCCGGCGTGCC
>JACQEH010000198.1 GCA_016200675.1 Chloroflexota bacterium
CTCCACTCCGAGCTGGAGCGAGTGGATCGAGCCCGACGTGTACTGCGCCTCGCGGATGGCTCGGGGACCGAACCGGGCGCCCGGCCGGTGGCTGACCGCGTCGTCAAACGGGGCGCCGACGACCGCCACGTCCGGCTTCCGCCGCGCCAGCTCGGCCGGGTCGCTGATCCACGGCAGCTTCATGAACGTGGTCGGGCCTACATACGTCGGCAGGTCGAAGTCGTCGTAGACGAGGTAGTCGTGGTCCCACCCGAAGCGGGCGGCGAAGACGCCGTCAGCGGGCAGCTTGCCGGGGCGCTCGCTCACGCGATTCCTCCGCGCGGCCTCACGTCCGGGATGCCCGGCAAGGCCTTGCTGGACAAGGTCGCCGCCGGTTCGAGATCAGCCGTCCAGCGGGGCGCCGTGGGCATCGTAGCAAGGTCCACGGGCGTCCGGCCGAGTGCGGGCGCCGTCGCCGCGCTCAGGGCTCGCCGCGGAACTCCCGCCAGGCCGCCTCGACGAGGGCCGGATCGGCGAACAGGTCGTAGGCCGTCTGGGCGACGAGGGTCGCCGCCATGAGCGTCGTCTCATCGGCCATCGGCGTGACGGCCGCGTCCCGGAAGAGCGTCGAGTGGCCGGGCGTCGGGAAGGGCGCGATGGCGAGGTCGGGATGGATCGCCGGGCAGACCCAGGAGACGTTCGTCATGTCGGTGCTGCCATAGCTCGCGTCGTCGCCCTGGTCCTCGATCCCGTACGCCTCGGCATTGGCGACCCAGCGCCGGGCGAGGACGTCGTTGAGCTTCATCGTCCGCGACCCGCCCGAGAAGGTGACCTCGACCGCGGTGTCGGTGGCGAGGGCGGCGGCTTCGCAGAGCTGCCGGAAGCGGGCCTGCATCGCCTGGTACTCGGTGTCGTCGTCGCTGCGGACCATGAACCAGGCCACCGTCCTGTCGGGGATGGTGTTGGCCGTCGTTCCACCCTCCGTGATGATCCCGTGCACGCGGGCCGCGGGCCGGAGCTGCTGGCGCCACAGCCCGACCGACGTGAAGAGCAGGATCATCGCGTCGAGGGCGTTCTTGCCGAGCCACGGATCGGACGCGGCATGCGCCTCGCGGCCTCTGAACACGACGTCGATGTCGACCGAGGCGAGCGGCGCGATGAGGACGTGATTGCGGTCGCAGGGGTGGCAGAGCAGGGCCGCGTCCAGACCGTCGAAGAGGCCATCGTCGATCATCACCTGCTTGCCGCTGCCGTGCTCCTCGGCCGGGGTTCCGAGGAAGACGATCTCGCCCGCCAGGTCGTCGGCGATCGCGGCCAGGGCAATCGCGGCGCCGACCCCGGACGCGGCCATCGTGTTGTGGCCGCAGCCGTGCCCGAGCCCGGGCAAGGCGTCGTACTCGGCGAGGATCCCGATCCGCGGCCCGTTGCCGCCCCGATCCCCGCGGCGAACCGCACGGATCGCCGTCGCGAGACTGCCGGCCGGGAGCTCGACCTCGAAGTCGTGGGCCGCCAGGACATCTGCGCACCAGCCGGCCGCCCGGTGCTCCTCGAAGGCCGGCTCCGGGGCCGCATGGATGCGGTGTGAGAGCTCGAGGATCTCGGCTCGTGCCGCCTCGACGGCGAGGGCGATCCGTCGCTTGCCGTCGGCGTGTGGCTGGGCGGGGGCACGGTCGAGGCGAACGTTCACTGGCTGGACCTCCTGGGTCGCTCGATACGGGTCATCGGCCGCTGGAGAGGGTGGTCTCGGCGACGAGGACCAGGGCAACGATGAACAGCGCGATCTGGGGCTGGAAGAGCGCTTCGACCCGAAGGACGACGAGCAGGAACACGACGAAGGCCACCCAGGCGCCGCGGCGAACCGCACGGGTCCAGGCGCCGCGGTAGGCCATCCGGCGGTTGCGGGCGAACGGGGCGAGCCAGAAGAGCGGCACCGACGTCAGGCCCACCGCGGTCCCCATGGCCGCGGCTCCGACGTAGCCCGCCACCGGGACGATCTTCGGGTCCTGGGTCAGGACGATGACGCCGACCGCCAGCCACGCGGCGAAGGCGGCACCGAAAAAGGCCAGGTTCGTCCGGCGGTCACGTGCCTCCATGGGCCGAGTGTACGGGCGGCGGGTCGGCGAGTCGGGACGGCAGGTCATCGAGGGCGTCGAGCTCCAGGTCCGCGCTCACGTCGCCCGTCGGAACCGAGGTCGGGAGCGGCGTGTCGCCCTGCTGGTCCCGCAGGTATGCGGCTCGCCAGCCGGCCATCCGTGCCCCGACGACGTCGGCCGCCCAGTCGTCGCCGACATGGAGCAGCTCGCCCGGGCGGCGTCCGAGCGCCTTCTCGACGTGGGTGAAGATCGCCGGGTGCGGCTTGATCGTCCCGATCCGCTGCGAGACGAAGATCCCGCGGAGGAACGGCAGCCAGCCCGCGGCCTCCGCGACGCGGTCGATCGTCGCGGCCAGCGGCCAGTTGGAGAGGATGGCGACCTCGAAGCCGCGGAGGGTGAGCTCCGCCAGGACCCGCCGGCTGCGCTCCGGTGGCCGGATGCTCGCCACGAAGGCGTTGCTGTAGGTCCCAACGACCAGGGCGACCTCGTCGGCGCTGGACCGGCCCGCTGCCTGCAGATCGTCCCAGGGTCCGTGGTCCGGGCCGGCGAGGCCCCGAAGGCGGGCCAGTACACGGGAGGCGCGCTGGTCGAGATCGACTTCGCGGAAACGCGGCACCTCCTCCCGGAACTGCCGCTCGCGTTCCTCCGACCAGATGGCGAGGAACGACGCGGGCGTGCCGAGGCCGAGCGTCGCCGTCGCCTGGGCGGCGGTGATCTCGACGACGCGGCGCAGCGCGCTTCGCTCGACCGGGACGAGCGTGTTGCCGAAGTCGAGGGTGACGGCCCGGACGCCCCGGATCGGGGATGGCGTGGTCAGGTGCCTGCCTCGCGAGCGGTCGACGACCCGCTCATCGTGCCGCGCTCGCGGGACAGATGTCGCGGAAGGGGCAGTAGCTGCAGGCCATCGGCTCGGATCGCGGCGCGTAGTGGCGGGCCCGGATTCCGGCTGCCGCGCCCGCGATCTTCGTCCTGGCCCTGGCCAGCCGGTCCGGCTCGACCGCGGCTCGGCCGATGAGGCCGGAATCAAGGAAGTGGAGCTGGACGGCATCCGGGAGGCGCCCCGTCATCGCCTCGTAGGCCATGGCGTAGATCTGGAGCTGGAGCGAGTCGCGGGTCCGCTGCCGGGCCTTGACCGGGTCGCGCACGTCGCTCGACTTGTAGTCGGTGATCGTCACCGTCTCGCGACCAAGGAGCTGGAGGGTCGGCTCGACGACGTCGGCCCGAGGGTGCGAGGCCGCGGCGAGTGCCGCAGCCGGGTCGGGCTCGGGCCCGCTGCCGGTCCCAACGATGTCGACGCGATCGAAGCGCCCCCGGATGCGGTCGCCGTCGAGCGAGAAGGCGAACTCGCGCTCGACCCACGCCGGCCTGACGGCACCCGGGGCCAGCTGGCCGGCCCGGAACCCGCGGAGCGCCCGGCGAGCTGCCTCGAGTCGCGCCTGTTCGTGCGCGCGCGAGACAAAGCCCTCGTTCGTCCAGGCCCGATCGAGGACGGCGTCAAGCTCCTCCTCGGAGAGGACCCTCCCGCGGGCCTCGGCCCGGTGGAACTCCTGGACGGCCTGGTGGAGTGCGGATCCGTAGACGATCGAGTGGTGGGGGGCCGTGGGAATCCGCAGCACCTGAGCGTACTGGTAGCGACGCGGGCAGGTCAGGTAGGCGTCGATGGCGGAGTGGCTCAGGAGCAGCGGCCCTTCGATCGGGCCATCGTTCGTCGGTCGCTCGAGGCGAGACACGGGTTCCAGCGCGGCGAGCTTCTGGCGCGGGTCCAGGGCCGGAGCGCCCACGGCGGCGTCGACGGCGGGCAGGTCGAGGGCCTCGAGGACGAACGGCGAGACGCGCCGCAGCCTGGCTCCGCCGTAATCGGCGGCGTGGGTGAGGATGAGCTCGTCGCGGGCCCGGGTCATGGCCACGTAGAAGAGCCGCCGCTCCTCGGGCAGGTGCGGATCTCCCGTCGGGGGCGTGCCGCCGACGAGCTCGTCCGGGAGGGCCAGCGGATCTCGCCGCGACGCCGAAGGGAATCGCCCTGCCGCGAGGCCGGGCAGGACGACGACCGGGAACTCGAGGCCCTTGGCCTTGTGGACCGTCATGACCGCGACCGCATCGAGGTCGGGGTCCGGATCCGCCGTCGCGGGATCGTCGCCCGCATCGATCAGGGTCGCGAGGTGCGGTGCGAGAAAGACCGCGCGATCGTCGACGAGGAGGGCCGAACGCGCCCGGACGATGTCGAAGAAGCGGGCGATGTTGGCGAGCGCCGCTTCCGCGGCCGCCGTCCCGGCGGCCGCCAACGATGCCAGCCAACCCGAATCCCGGAGGAAGGCGTACACGACCGCACCGGCCGGCCGGGCATGGGCGAGGTCCTGGAGCCGGCGGAGGTCCCCCACGAGCCGGGCGATCTCGGCTCGTCCAGGGGCCGTCACGATCGGCCCCTCGCCTCGGCCGTCGATGTCCTCGAGCACCTCCCACGTCGAGCGATGGGTGCGCCGGGCCGTCGCCATCACGGCCGAGAGGTCCGCCCCCGGGACGGCGTAGACGTCGGAGGCTGCCAGGGCATAGACGTCGGCGCTGGCATGGAGATCCGCGACCGCTCGGAGGACCGAGAGGAGCAGGCGGACCTCCGGGCGGCCGTACAGGCCGGATGTGCCTGCGAAGCGCCATGGGACGCCCGCCACGTTGAAACTTCGGAGGATCGGATCGGCGTCGGCGTTGGCGCGGACGAGGACGGCGAGGTCGCGGGGGTGGGCGCCGGCGTCGATGCGCCGCCGGAACTCGCCGGCGATCCAGTCGCTCTCCTCCGCGCCGGTGGCGAAGGCGCGGTGGCGGACCGGCAGCGCGGCCGCGACCGGGCGCTGCGGGAGGAGGAGCTTGGAGATGCCGACGCGGCTCTCGAGGCGATCCGGATCGTTGAAGCGGATGAGCCGGTGGGCGGCGTCGAGGATCGGGGCGGTGGATCGGTAGTTGCGGCGGAGGACGACGGTTCGCGCGCCCCGATGCCGCTCCCGGAACTCGAGGATGTTGCTGATCGCGGCGCCCCGGAAGCGGTAGATCGACTGGTCGTCGTCACCCACCACCGTGACGTTCCGATGGCGTTCCGCCAGCACCTCAACGAGGGCCGACTGGACCGGGTTCGTGTCCTGGAACTCGTCGACCAGGACGTGTCGATAGCGGGCCTGGACGGTACGGCGCACCGCGGGCGATTCGCGGAGGAGGCGGAGCGCCATCGCGACCTGGTCACC
>JACQEH010000199.1 GCA_016200675.1 Chloroflexota bacterium
CAAGGCCCAGCCGGATGTCCTCCTGATGCAGGAGACGAAGCTGTCCGACGCCGACGCCCCGGTCATGCCCTTCCGGATGCTCGGCTACGACCTGGTCCACCACGGCGAGGGGCGCTGGAACGGCGTGGCCATCGCGACCCGGCTCGGGGCGACGGACGTGATCTCGAACTTCGGCGACGGACGCGTCCGGGACTCGTCGTCGGGGGCCAGCGTCGGGGTCTCCGAGGAGGACTTCGACCCGCTCGACGAGGCCCGCATGGTCTCGGCGGTCTGCGGCGGCGTGCGCGTCGTCTCCCTCTACGCCCCGAACGGGCGGGTCGTCGGCTCGCCCTTCTACGAGGGCAAGCTCCGCTGGTTCGAGCGCCTGTCCCGCTGGCTGGCCGAGACGCGCTCGCCGGCCGAGCCGCTCGTCCGCGGCGGCGACTACAACGTCACGCCCGCGGACGACGACGTCTGGGACGCGGTCGCGACCCACGGCGGGACGCATGTCTCGGAGCCCGAGCGCGAGGCCCTCGCCCGGCTCCGCGCCTGGGGACTCGAGGATGCCTTTCGGGCCGTCAACGGGGCGTCCGGGCGCTTCTCCTGGTGGGACTACCGGGCCGGCATGTTCCACCGCAACGAGGGCATGCGGATCGACCTGCTGTACGCGACGGCGCCGGTGGTTGGGCGGCTCGTCTGGGCGGAGATCGACCGCGAGGCCCGCAAGGGCCCGCCCACACCGTCGGACCACGCCCCGGTGGTCATCGACCTCGACGCGCCCGGCCATCCCTTCGATCCCGGCTGGACCGGGACCCTCGAGCGGATCGCCGCCCGGACGCGGCCCCGCAAGGCGGGCTAGCCGAGATAGCCGTGGACGTCGGTGAGGATGTCCGCGGGTGATCGCGGCGGCTCGGCCCCAGCGGCCGGGCGAGGCGGCTCCATGGCCCAACGACCGACGCGACCCCGGAGCCGAACGACCGACGCGACCCGGGGCCGAATACCGACCTAACCACGGGCCCCAGCCGCAGGACTCCTGGGCCAGTCCGCGCCGGGCGATGGGTCGTCGACTGGAGTGGGAGGCCAGTAGGTGCCGCTCGAGCGGCCGGCGGCATGGCGCCCGGGCCGGGTATCTGGACTCCCGGGCCAGGAGCGAGGGCATCGGCCGCCACCAACTGGATTGCCGCGCCAGTGGTGATCTCCTGGGGCGGGACGCGCATCTGTCAACGACGAACCCTGCGACTCGGCTAGTCGAGCGCCACCCGCTCGTGCCAGGCCGGCACGTGGACATCGAAGCCGAGCGCCCCGACCTTGGGCGCGAGAGCAACCTGCGCCTCGGGGTCACCGTGGACCAGGAAGACCCGGCGCGGGAAGCCGGCGTCGCCGGCATGGAGCCCCTCGCCGAAGCGGCCGATCCAGGCGAGCAGGCCCGGCTCGTCGGCATGGGCCGAGAACCCGTCGATGGACCGGATCCGGCACTTGACCTGGCGGACTTCGCCGTTGAGGCGGACGGTCTTCGCCCCGGCCTGGAGGTGCGACCCGAGCGTGCCCTCGCCTTGGTAACCCACGAAGAGGATCGTCGCCAGGGGATCGTCGATGAGGGTGCCGAGATGACCGACCACGCGACCGCCGGTGAGCATCCCGTTCGAGGCCACGATCATGTACGGCCGCTGGGCATGCTCGATCGCCTTCGATTGCTCGAGGTTGTTGGTCACGGTCTGGTTCGGGTAGTCGAGGGGCGTCCCGCCCGAGCGGAGGAGCGCGCCCGTCTCGTCGTCGTAGACCTCCGGATGGTGGCGGTAGACATCCGAGGCCTTCGAGGCCATCGGCGAATCGAGGTAGAGCGGCAGGAGCGGGATGTCGCCCGAGTCGATGAGGCGGTCCAGCTGCCACACGATCTCCTGGGTCCGGCCGATCGCGAAGGAGGGCACCAGCAGGACGCCGGCCGCCTTCTGGACCTCGCGGACGGTCTCGGCCAGGATCCGGACGGCCTCGGCCTGGGGCTCGTGCTCGCGGCCGCCGTAGGTCGATTCGATGCACACGTAATCGGCCCGGGTCAGGATCGTCGGATCCCGGAGGATGGGGGCGCCGGTCCGGCCGAGATCGCCCGAGAAGACGATGGTCCGCTCCGGTCCGCCCTCGCTCTCCTGCACACGGAGGCGGATGATCGCCGAGCCGAGGATGTGGCCCGCGTCGAGGAAGGTGGCGTGGACGCCGGGGGCAACCTCGATCTCCTGCTCATAGGGGACCGGCTTGAAGAGGGGCAGCACGGCCGCCGCGTCCTTCTCCGTGTAGAGCGGGGCATCGAGGTCGATGACGAGCTCGGGGGCCTGCGCCCGGAGGTCGGCCTCCGGGTCGTGCATCTTGGCCGCGCCGGCGTCGGCGGGCTCGATGATCGTCTCGACGTGCTCGCCGGTCTTGACCGATCCGGTCGCGAAGCGGAGGGTTCCGCGGGGCGCGTGGTCGGCCGCATCGAGCCCGACCCCGTCGGCGGCCCCGGCGACGGCGAAGGCCTCGTCCTCGTGGTCGGCCGCGTCGAGCGCCGCCACGTAACCCGCCGCCGCGGCCTTGTCCTCGACGACCGCCTTGTCCGGGTGCCGCGATTCCCAGCGCATCTCGCGCTTGGCGAATTCCTCGTGGAGGCGGCCGCTGTCGAGGAGGACCAGCTCGGCCAGCTCGGCCGTGGGCGCCGTCAGGTGGATCGGGCCGCGGTATCCCATCCGGACCGCGACCGGCAGGAGCCCGCAGTGGTCGAGATGGGCGTGC
>JACQEH010000015.1 GCA_016200675.1 Chloroflexota bacterium
TTGCCGCAGATGTAGACGACCGTCCGGTCGGGCCGCAGGCCGAGGTCCTTGCAGACCGCGGCCACGACGTGCTCCGCCCGGCCCGTGCGGCCGCTCCAGCCGGCGTTCCGGGGATCGTTCGGCCGGGAGATGGTGGGGACGTAGGTCAGGGGATAGGAGCCGTCCCGGGCAAGGCCCTCGAGGTAGCGCCGGTAGCCGAGCTCTTCCTCGAAGGAGCAGCCGTGGAGGATCACGGTCCGGCGCTTGTCGCCGCGAAGGATCGTGTCGCCGAGCATCGAGATGAAGGGGGCGATCCCGGTCCCGGTCGAGACGTAGAGGTGGGTTCGCTTGTCGTCGGGCTCCAGGAGGAACTTGCCCTTGGGGCCGATCATCCGCATCCGATGGCCGACAGGGAGCCGCCAGAGGGCCGTCGTGAACCGGATGACCGGCACGAGCCGGACGTAGAGCTCGTAGCCGTCGGTCCCGCTCACCTGCGGCGGCGAGGCGACCGAGTAGGGCCGCTGGAGGAGCTTGCCGTCAACGACGACCCCGGTCGTCATGTACTGGCCCGGGGCGAAGGGCGTGGGATCCCCGTCGAATCGGATCCAGAACCGGGCGAGGTCGCTCGTCTCATCCTCGCGCCGGACGAGCGTCGCGTTGTAGATCGGTGCGGCGGGGTCGATGACCCGGGTGTCCTCGACGTGGTGCGTCATCAGGTTCGTCGAACTCCTCGTGCGGTCTCCGGATTGTAGGGGCGGGCCCGAGGCGCGGGGTTTCGCTGGCCGCCGGCGATCGGACGGTACAATCCGCTCGACCACAAGGATCCGGGCGGCCGGTCGCCGCCTCGCGCCCGCACCTGCAAGGAGCCTGCACTGATGGCCACTGCCGCGACCTCGACGGATCGTGCCCACCGCGCCGCGAAGCGCTACATCTACGCCTGGGGAGGCGAGGCGGCCGAGGGCGACGCGACGATGCGCGACCTGCTCGGCGGCAAGGGTGCCGGCCTGGCCGAGATGACGAATGCCGGCCTGCCGGTCCCCCCCGGCTTCACCATCACCACCGAAGCCTGCAACGACTACTTCGCCGCCGGCGAGCGCCTCCCCGACGGCCTCTGGGAGGACATCCTCGAGGCCCTCCACCAGGTCGAGGCCGAGACGGGCAAGGGCTTCGGCGACCCGGCCAACCCGCTCCTCGTCTCGGTGCGATCGGGTGCCCGCTTCTCCATGCCGGGCATGATGGACACGGTCCTCAACCTGGGGCTCAGCGAGGCGACCCTCCAGGGCCTGGTGGCGCTGACCGGCAACGAGCGCTTCGGTTGGGATGCCTACCGGCGCTTCATCCAGATGTTCGGCCGGATCGTCATGGACGTGCCCGGCGAGCGCTTCGACCACGCCCTCGACGCCGAGAAGGCCGCCCAGGGCGCGAAGCAGGACACGGACCTCGATGCGGCCGCCCTCCGTCGCGTCGCCGGGGCCTACAAGGCCATCGTCCGCGAGGTCACCGGCCGCGACTTTCCCGAGGACCCGCTCGAGCTGCTCGACCTCGCCACGAAGGCCGTCTTCGCGTCCTGGGTCGGCAAGCGGGCGCACGACTACCGCGAGTACAACAAGATCGCCCACGACCTCGGCACGGCCGTCAACGTCGTCACGATGGTCTTCGGCAACATGGGCGACGATTCCGGGACGGGTGTCGCCTTCACTCGGGATCCGAACACCGGGGCCAGGGCCCTCTACGGCGAGTACCTGACCAACGCCCAGGGCGAGGATGTCGTGGCCGGCATCCGGACGCCCCAGCCGATCGCCCAGATGCGCGAGGTGATGCCGGCCGTCTACGACGAATTCCAGCGGATCGCCGATCGCCTCGAGCGCCATTACCGCGACGTGCAGGACCTCGAGTTCACCATCGAGCGCGGCCGCCTGTACATGCTCCAGACACGCTCGGCCAAGCGCACTGCGGCCGCGGCCGTGAAGATCGCCGTCGACATGGTCGGCGAGGGGATCATCACGCCGTCCGAGGCGATCGGCCGGATCGAGCCGGCCCAGGTGGACCAGCTCCTCCGCGACCAGTTCGACCCCAAGGCGCGCGCCGGCGCCACCCGGATCGTCAAGGGCCTCAACGCGTCCCCGGGAGCCGCCGTTGGACGGGCCGTCTTCGACGCCGACGACGCGGTCGAGTGGGTCGGCCGGGGCGAGAAGGTCATCCTCGTCCGCATCGAGACCTCTCCGGACGACTTCCACGGCATGGCCGTCGCCGAGGGGATCATCACCGCCCGTGGCGGTGCGACGTCCCACGCAGCGGTTGTCGCCCGCCAGATCGGCAAGCCCTGCGTCGCGGGGTCGGCCGACCTCATCGTCGACTACGGCTCCAGGGCCGCCCACTGCGGCGTCACCGGCATCGACTTCAAGGAGGGCGACTGGGTCAGCCTCGACGGCTCGACCGGGGACCTCTTCCTCGGCGCCCTGCCGACCGTCTCCGCCAGGTTCGAGGACCAGCCCGAGCTGCAGGCCGTCCTCGGCTGGGCCGACGAGGTCCGCCGGATGCAGGTCTGGACCAACGCCGACAAGCCCGAGGAGGCCGCCCAGGCCCGCCGCTACGGCGCCCAGGGCATCGGCCTCTGCCGGACGGAGCACATGTTCCGCGAAGGCGAGCGCCTCGAGATCGTCCGCGGGGCGATCCTCGTCGCGGCGCGCGCGACCCGGGCCAAGGCCCGCCTGGCCGCGGGCGAAGCCCTCGGGGCGGACGACGCCGAGGTCGTGGCGACGTTCGATGCCGCCATGGCCAATCTCGAGGAGCTCCAGCAGGGCGACTTCGAGGGCATCTTCGAGGCCATGGATGGCCTGCCGGTCGTCATCCGCCTCATCGACCCGCCGCTCCACGAGTTCCTGCCGAATCTCGAGGAGCAACTCGTCAAGGTGACCCGGGCCGAAGACGCCGGGGGCGCCTCGGACGCGGACAGGGAGCTCCTGGCGACCATCAAGAGCCTCCACGAGCAGAACCCGATGCTGGGGCTCCGCGGCTGCCGCCTCGGCCTCATGATCCCCGACTTCGTGAAGGTCCAGACGCGGGCCATCCTGAACGCCGAGATTGCCCGGGTGAAGGCCGGCGGCCACCCGATCGCCAAGATCATGATCCCGCTCGTCGGCCACGTTAACGAGCTGGCGGCGACGCGGGCCCTCCTCGAGGCCGAGGCGAAGGCGGTCGAGGCCAAGGCCGGCGTCCATCCCGAGTACAAGTTCGGGACCATGATCGAGGTTCCCCGCGGGGCCCTGACCGCCGACGAGATCGCCCGCGAGGCCGACTTCTTCAGCTTCGGCACCAACGACCTGACCCAGATGACGTTCGGCTACAGCCGGGACGACGCCGAGGGCGGCTTCCTCCTCAAGTACGTCGAGGACAAGATCCTGCCCTTCAACCCCTTCCAGACCCTCGACGACGCCGTCGCCGGGCTCATGAAGATCGCCGTCGACAAGGGCCGCTCCACGAAGCCCGGGCTGGAGCTCGGGATCTGCGGGGAGCACGGCGGCGATCCGGCCTCCATCGCCAAGTGCGAGAAGATCGGGCTCGACTACGTCTCGTGCTCGCCCTTCCGCGTCCCGGTCGCCCGGCTGGCCGCGGCCCAGGCCTCGCTCGTCTCGGCGGAGCGCGACAAGTAAGCCGGTCCGGGATGACGAGGGCGCGGGCGGCCGAGTTCGACACCGATCCACACCCACGAGGCGATCGCCGCCTCGGCCGTCCGACCGTCCGGCCCCAGCGAGCAACGTGAGCGACCCGCCGCGCGGCCGATTCAAATGAGGTCGTCGGGCTGGATCGAGCACGCGCTCCGCCTCCGTTCCGTGCCAGCTCCCCAGAGCGCGCACAGCTGCCAGGAATCCGGTGAATAGCGCCCACCAGGAGCGCAAGTGTCACGAACCGCGGGCGCGCGGCTGGCGGCCGCCGAGTCGTGGGCTCGCGTCGGACCCAGGCCGGCCGCGTCAGCCTTCCGCGGCGGTGCTCATGCCTTCGACCATCCGGGCGGCCCGCCGGTACGGGGCGTAGGCCGGCCACCACATCGCGCCGTCGATCACGGCCGCCACGTCCGTGTCGTCCGGCAGCGGCGACAGGCCGGCCCGGATCGCCTCGGCCGCGACCCGGATCGCGATCTCCCGCGACACCGCCCGGAGGCTGGCCACGCTCGGGTACAGGGCACCGGACGCGAGGCGCTCCGGCGTCACGAACTCGGCCACCGTCGCTGCCGCCGCCAGGAACATCTCGTCGGTGACCTCGCTCGTCTCCGAGGCGATCGCCCCGAGCCCGACGCCAGGGAAGATGAAGACGTTGTTGGCCTGCCCGACCTCGCGAAGCCCTCCGTCGACCTCGACCGGCGGGAACGGCGAGCCGGTGGCAACGAGGGCGCGGCCCGCGGTCCAGGCCATCACGTCGACCGGCAGCGCCTCGGTGTTCGCGGTCGGGTTCGAGAGCGGCAGGATGATCGGCCGGTCGGTCGTGTCGGCCATCGCCCGGATGATCGGCTCGGAGAACGTCCCGGCGTGGGCCGTCGTCCCGATGAGGATCGTCGGCCGGAAGGCGCGCACGACATCGAGGAGGAGGGGCTGCGCGAGCCGCCCGTGCTCGGTGACCGCGAGCCCGAGCTCGGGCACCAGCGCCGACGGATAGGCGACGTCGCGTTTGTCCTCGTCGAGGCCCGGCCGCTCGTCGTGGACGAGCCCCTCCGAATCCACGAGGATCACGGCCAGGCCGGCCTCGGCCTCGGACATGCCGGCCCCGACCATGGCCCGACGAAGGAGCCGCGCGATCCCGGTCCCGGCGGCACCGGCACCGGCCAGGACGACGCGCTGGTCCTGCCAGCCGGCCTCGAGGAGCCGGAGCCCGGCGAGGACGCCCCCGAGGACCACCGCCGCCGTGCCCTGGATGTCGTCGTTGAAGCAGGGGACCCGGTGGCGGTAGCGGGCCAGGAGGCTGAGCGCGTTGTGCTGCTTGAAGTCCTCGAACTGGATGAGGCAGTTGGGCCAGACCTCGCGGGCGCCCACGACGAACGCCTCCACGAAGGCGTCGTAGGCGGCGCCACGGAGGCGGGGCGCCCGGTAGCCGAGGTAGAGCGGGTCATCCAGGAGGGCCGCGTTGTCGGTCCCGACGTCGAGCGAGACCGGCAGCGTCACGACAGGATGGATGCCGCAGGCCGCCGTGTAGAGGGCCAGCTTGCCGATCGGAATGGCCATCCCGCCCGCGCCGAGGTCGCCGAGGCCGAGGATGCGCTCGTTGTCGGTGACCACGATGAGGCGCACGTCCTCGTACGGCGCCGCTCCGAGGACCTCGGGGATCCGGTCCCGGTCGGCCGGCGTCAGCCAGATGCCGCGGGTCCGCCGGACGATGTGGCTGAACTCCTGGCAGGCCCGCCCGACCGTCGGCGTGTAGACGATCGGCAGGTACTCCTCCATGTGCTCGGCCAGGAGCCGGTAGAAGAGGGTGGCATTGCGATCCTGGAGGGCGGCGAGGCCGATGTAGCGCTCGAGGGCGTCGGGCTTCCGCTGGAGGTGCTCGTGCTCGAGGGCCAGCTGCTCCTCGATTGACAGGATCCGGTCCGGCAGGAGGCCGTGGAGGCCGAACGCCCCGCGCTCGTCGAGCGGAAAGGCGAGGTCCTTGGTCAGGAGCCGCCGGTTGAGGAGCTCGCTGCCGGCGACGTCGATCTCGGCCGGCAGGCCGGCGGACAGGCGATCGAACGGTGGTGGCAGCGGGCGCACCCAGGGAGGATAGCCCCGTGACCTGCCGCGGACCCGTGCCCGACGGCCTCGCCGGACGGGTCGATGGGCCCGTCGTGGCGGGCCGTCAGGGGCCGCTCGACTCCGGTCCGGGACGCCCGGCGGGCGCCCCCGCGGCGTCGACCGGCAGGACGACCTCGAACGTGGTTCCCGCCCCGGCGCGGCTCCGGACGGTGATCGCCCCGCCGTGCGCCCGGACCAGGTCGCGGGCGATCGCGAGGCCGAGCCCGGAGCCACGCGAATCCCGACCGCGGGCGAACCGCTCGAAGACATGCGGCAGGAGCTCGGGGTCGATGCCGGATCCGGTGTCCGTGACCCGGAAGATGACGGCCCGGCCGTCCGGTCCGGCGGCGCCCGAAGCCGTGACCCGGCCGCCCCTGGGCGTGTGGCGGATCGCGTTCGCGAGGAGATTGGAGAGGACCTCCCGGACGCGGACTGGGTCGACATCGAGGAGCGGAAGGTCGGCCGGGGTGTCGATGTCGAGCTCGACGCCGGCATCGGTGGCCGCGGTCCCGAACGACACGACCGTCTCGCCGAGGAGGACGTCCGCGAGGGTCGTCGACCAGCCGCTCCAGGATGTGGGTCTCCTCGATGAGGCCGGCGAGGTGCGCCTCGTCGGCCGGGTGGATGCCATCCGCGATCGCCTCCAGGTTGCCGCGAAGCACCGCCAGCGGGGTCCGCAGCTCGTGGCTGACGTCCGCCAGCAGCGAGCGCCGCTGGCGCTGGTCCGCCTCCAGGCGGGAGGCCATCGTATTGAAGGCGCGCGTCAGCTCGCGAAGCTCCCGTGGGCCCCGGTCGAGCTCCGGGACGCGCGTGTCGTAGGCCCCGCGCTCGACACGGCGGGCCCCTTCCACGAGAGCTGACAGCGGAGCGGCCAGTCGCCTGAAGCCGCGGGTCAGGACGACGACGGCGGCGACGAGCACGAGGACTGCGAGAACCGCCGTCGGGCGGTTTGGGGCGAGGACCGGATCCACGATGGCCCCGATGACGCGCGCGACGATGGTCGCGAGGCCGACCAGCGACACCACGACCAGAGCACCGAACAGGCAGCCGATGGCCGGCCACGCGCCCCGCTGGCGGCCCATCCACATCGGCCGGCCACGCTCGTCGATCGGCGGCCACGGTTCGTTCGACGGCCACCACGGCGGACGGTGGCGCGGCGGCGAGCCGCGATGGCGCGGCGACCAGCCGTGATCCGCAGCGGGCGCGCCGGGCCGCGGCGGAGATGGTCCCTCGTCGCGCTCAGGCATCGCGTTCGTCGGCGAAACGGTAGCCGACCCCGTGGACCGTCAGGATGTAGCGCGGCACGCGCGGATCGGGCTCGAGCTTGCGGCGGAGGTTCTTGACGTGGGTGTCGATAGCTCGCTCGTATGACTCGAAGGCGACGCCGTGCACGGCATCGAGGAGCTGCGACCGCGTCCGGATCTGGCCCGGCCGGCGAGCCAGCGTGACGAGGAGCTGGAACTCGGTCGGCGTGAGCTCCACGGACCGACTGCCGGCCTGGACGTGCATGCGATCGAGATCGATCGTCACGTCCGCGGCCCGAATTACCGTCGCCACGCCGGCGGAAGACGGATCGCCGGCACGGTCGCGGGACGCCGATCGCTCGGCCCGTCGCAGGACGGCCCGGACACGGGCCACGAGCTCGCGCGGGCTGAACGGCTTCGTCAGGTAGTCGTCGGCGCCGAGCTCGAGACCCAGGAGCTTGTCGAGCTCGTCGTCGCGCGCCGTGAGCATCACGATCGGGAGATCGCCCGCCTGGCGGAGGCGCCGGGTGACGTCGAGCCCATCCAGGCCGGGCAGCCCGAGGTCGAGGACGACGAGGTCGGGCCGCACCGCGGCGACCACCTCGAGCGCCGCCCGCCCGTCGGCGGCCGTCACGACCCGGAAGCCCGCGTGGTCGAGGTAGTCGCGGGCCAGCTGCACGATCTTCGGTTCGTCGTCGACTACGAGGATGGTCGTCATCGGGCTCGCATGGTAGGCCCCACCGAGGAGCCGCGAACGCATCGGAGCCCGGGACGGTCGCGGACCGCCCCGAGCCCCGGGGACGAGGGAGGAAGCCGTCAGGCGGCGGTGCCGCCCGCCGGAGGCGCGTCCGATCCGCCATTCGGCGTGGAACCGTCGATCGGTCCCGAGGGCCGTGCCGCCGGCGAGGCTGGAGCAGCGTCCTGGCGGCGATGCCATTCGTCGTGCGCCTGGCGCGCCCGATCCTCCCACGGACCAAACCGCTCGGATCCGGGATGGTCGCCGTGCTCGCCCGGTCCCCGGCCACGGCCGTAGCCGCGCCAGCCGGGACCCCAGCCGTGGCGATGGCTGCCGAAGACGGCCCGCAGGAGGGCGAAGAAGAGGAAGACGAAGAAGATGAAGCCGAGGAAGTGGAAGAGTCCACCGCCGAAGCCCCAACCCCATCCGTAGGCCGGTCCTACCACGGCCGTGCCGGTGCCGGCCGCGCCGGCCAGGTACCCGGTCTGGAAGATGGCCCCGGCGAGGCCGATCGCCAGGAAGGCCAGGATGAGGCCGCCGACGACCCTGAAGAAACCCATGTGTCCGTCCACTCCCTTTCGAGTGCTGACCGGCGCGACCGTCGCGCCGGGCGTGGTGATCACTCTCGGGGTCGGACGTGAAGTTCCCGTGAACCTGCCACGTTGATGGCGTGGAGGTCCTATCGTCATCTCGTGGACCGTCACGTGCCCGTGATCACCGACCAGCCTGAGGCGCGGCGGTTCGTGGCCCGCCTCGGGAGCGAGCTCGCGGGCTTCATCGACTACCGCCGGCTCGGTGATCGGCTGATCCTCGTCCACACCGAGGTGCCGGCGGCCTTCGAGGGGCGGGGGATCGCGTCGGTGCTCGCCCATGACGTGCTCGATGGTGCGCGAGCCCGCCAGGATCGGGTCTCCATCAGGTGCCCGTACCTGGACGAGTACGTGCGGCGCCACCCGGAGTTCGCCCCGGCGGCCGATGGCCGCATCCCGATGCCGGCTGGCGCCTGAGGACGAAGCCCGACCGTCGGGTGATCGGCCCCCGTCCGCGGCGGCGGGCGCCGGGGTGGTCAGCCGACGGTGGCGTCCGTTCCCGATCCGATGGCGGCGCTTCGGCCGCTCATGGGCGTGAGGCCCGGCAGTCCCAGTGACACGACGGCCACCACGAGCGCGACGGCGACCAGGACCCCGAACCCGAGCGAGACCGCGCCCGCCGAGACGACCGAGGCAAGCACGGTCCCCGCCAGGCTCGCGCCGACCACACCGCCGAGGTAGCGGCCCGTGTAGTAGGTGCCCGCGGCCATGCCGATCCGCCCACCGGGGACGGCCTCGAAGGCCGCTGCCTGGCGCGGCGAGCCCGAGAGGCCCATGCCCAGGCCCACGACCCTGAGGAGGGCCCCGACCGCGAGGAACGAGGCACTGCCGAGGGGCGACCACAGCCCCGCGAGGCCGGCCGCCATGACCAGCGAGCCGCCGACGGCGAGCGCCCGCCGGCCCCGCCGGTCCGAGGCCCGGCCGCCGAGCGGCGCCACGATCGCCCCGACGCCCGAGATTCCCAGCAGGACGAGGCCGCTCGTGGCGGCCGAGCCGGAGAGGACTCGTTCGACGAGGAAGGGCACGAGCACGAAGCTGGCGTGCAGGACGACGGTCCCGCCGAAGATGCCGGCCACGGCCGCCGCGAACGGTCGCCGGGCGAACAGGCCTGGATCGACCGCCGGGTGGCTGCTTGCGGCCTCGAACCGGACGAAGACGACGGCCAGCGGCAGGATCGCCAGCGCGGCGACGACCGGGAGGGCCCCCGGACCGCCCCGGATGGCGACGAGGAAGGCACCGATGATCAGGGCCAGCAGGCCCATGCCGCCTCGCGGACGAGGGAGGCGGAGCTTGTCGAGACGAAGGCCCCGCTGACCGCCTGGAGGACGCGTGCCAGCTGGAGCAGCTCGAACGTGCCCGCGCCGGCCGCCAGGGCCGACGCAGCGGCGAAGACCAGGACCCCGATGAGGAACAGGCGCCGGTGCCCGAACCGGTCGCCGAGCGAGCCGCTCGCCGGGAGGGCCACGGCAACGGCCCCGAGGTAGAGCGTCACGAGCGAGGCGACCGGGCCTGGCCCGAGGTGGAACTCGTCCATGATCCCCGGGAGGGCGACAGCCAGCATCGTCGAGTTGAGGGGCACCAGGATCGAGCCGCTCGCCACCCCGAGCATGAGCGGCGTCAGGAGGCGAGCGCCCCGGGCCGAGGTCACAGGAGCCGGACGGAGCCCGTGGTGCCGTCGATCTCGACCTCGCGCCCATCCGCGATGCGGGTCGTCGCGTCGCCCACGCCGACCACGGCCGGCAGGCCGAACTCGCGGGCCACGACCGCGGCGTGGGAAAGGATCCCGCCGGTGTTCGTGACGAGCCCCGCCGCGAGGGTGAAGACGGGGACCCACGATGGGTTCGAGGAGGGGCAGACGATGACGTCGCCGGCGCGGATGCGGCCGAAGTCGGCCGGGCTGAGGGTGACCCGGGCGGGTCCCCGGACGATCCCGGCCGAGGCGCCGGTGCCGAGCAGCACATCCGCCTCGTCCGAGACGCGCGCGGCCCCGTCGAAGCGATCCGGCTCGCTGGACCGGCGGGGCGCCCCGACGAAGGCGGGCGGCTTGAGGGCCGCCTGCCGGGCGTGGATCGCTCGACGCTCCGCCACCAGCGCCCGGCGATCGGCGGGATGCTCGATGAGCTCGCGGATCTCGGGCCTGTGGAGGTAGAGCACGTCATCCGGCGCGTCGAGGCAGCTGACCGCGGCCAGGCGAGCCCCGACCCGGATCGAGAGGGCTCGGATCCGTGCCTGGGCCATCCGGTCGATCCAGTAGTTGTGGACCTCGGTGAGCGGCCCGACCTCCCTCGACAGGGCCAGCACGGTTTCGAATCGTTCGCGCTCCTCCGGTCGCCCGCGGAGCCGCTCGCGGACCGTGTCGGCGAGCTGGTCGGCCTCGGCGGCGAGCCGCGTGCGGCGCGCCTCGGCGTCGGCTGGCGGCTCGGCCAGGCGGCGCCCGATCTCGGCAAGGAGGATCGCGGGCTCCTCTCCCCACGAGGGATTGCCGAGGTCGTCGAAGCCCTGGCCCATGTGGCCGTGCTCGGCGAGGAAGCCATCGAGCTGGGCCACGAATGCGGCACCCCCGTCGAGCGTCGCCAGCTCCGTCCGCTCCACGGCGCGATGACCGGCCGGGTCGTCCGTCGTGGCCTCGAGGAGCCGTCGGCGGACTGCCGGACTCCGGTCCGCTGCGGCCGTGAGGCGCTCCACGCCGACCTCCGTCTCGAAGAGCTCGTGCCGGACGCCCTGGATCAGGCGGAGCGACTCACCCGGGGCGGCACCGGTCACCGTCGCCTCGTACAGGTCGGCGAGCTCCTCGAGGATCGTGTACGGCCCGAGGATGATGCAGAAGTGGAGCTGCCACATCCGGGCGATGGCCGTCCAGGCGGCGTCCCACGCCTCCGCGAGCTCCTCGGCGGGGAGGCCTTCGACGTCGACAGTGCGGATGGCTCGCTCGAGCGCCCGGACCTCCGGGAGCACCTCGTCGGCCCAGTAGGCAGCGGTCACGTCGGCGCGGTCCCGCATGACCCGCAGCCAGCGCTTGTTGAGGGCCTCCCGTTCCGCCTCCGGGACGTTGGCGTCGTGCGCGAAGTAGGCATAGCCGTTCCACGTCCGGACCAGGGTTCGCTGCGGGAAGCCGCCGAAGATCTCGTAGCAGAGGTTGAAGCCGGCCCCGAGCGTCCGGGTGTAGTCCTGGGCGAGGGGGCGGAGGGCGAACGGCATGTGCATATCGTCCCAGGCCCAGCTGCGGCCCGGATCGGCCGGTTCCTCCCACTCGATCGGGAAGTCATCGGCCGGCCTCGCACCAGCGGCCAGCGTCATCGCTGCGTCACTCCCGACATCAGTGGGTCGTGATCGGTCGCGCCTGGAGCAGGTACCAGGCCTCCCGCGCCACGGCTGCCTCCACGTCCACGGGCGCCCCGAAGCCATCCTCGACGGCGAGGGCCAGGCTCGCCAGGTCGGTCAGCTGGGCCAGGGAGAGGGCGGCGCCGGCCTGGCCGGCAGCTCGATCCCCGGGCGTGAATTCGATCGCCGCCCGGGTCCCCTTGTCCACGACCCAGGTGTCGGGCGTCACGGTGCCCGAGACCATCGCCTCGCCGAGTCCGCGGATCGCGGTGATGACCAGCTGGTCGCTCCTCCCGGTCACGGGGTGACGGGTGAAGACGACGGCGGCGGCATCGGCCGGCACGAGGGCCTGGACGACCACGGCCATTCCGCCGCCGTCGAGGGCCAGGCCCTTGCGCAGGCGATAGGCCATCGCGGCCGGGCTCCAGAGGGAGGCCCAGCAGCGGAGGACGGCACCCGCGACGCCCTCGGGCGTCACGCCCAGCTCGGTTTCGTGGAGTCCGGCGAAGGATGCCGCGGAGCTGTCCTCGCCGATCCCCGAGGACCGTACGGCGAGCCGGACGGGGATCGCGCCGAGGTCTTCGAGCTCGCCTGTCAGGCGCATGACGGCGGCGGAGAGGGCCGCGGCGATGTCCGCCTCGACGGGCCCATCTTCGAAGGCGGCGGTGAGCTCGGATCGGGCCGCCTCGTCGGGCAGCCGCCCAAGGACCTCGGCAACCCCGGGCAGCCCGGCGAGCTGCCGATCGAACGCCCGTGTCGTCAGGCAGAACCCAGGCGGGATGCGAAAGCCGAGGCGCGCCAACGCCTCGAGCGAGGCCGCCTTGCCGCCGACCAGGGCGGCGTCACCGGCCACGGCTCCCAGCCAGGCAACGAACGGTGCATCGGGACGCGGCACCGGAACCCTCCAGGCGCTCGACGTCGTCAGCGGCGCGCGACGTCCGAGCTGGCTGAGTCTATCGGGACGGCCCGCGCCGGGAGGAGCTCCCGTGCTCGGTCAGCTCTGGGCCTCGATCTGCAGCTCCTGGTCGTCATCGGCCACGCTCGCCGACGCACCGGGCCGGACCGGCTCGAGATCGATCGTCCGGCAGCGCCGCGATCGTCCGGCCTCGGTCCGGACCATGACCGCAGGGATCACCCCGCCGGACACCGACTCGACGACGGCGATCTCGCCCGTGTAGAGGCCGCTCAGGATCCGGACTCGATCACCGAGCCCGATCGAGGACCGGCCCTTCACGGCCGAGAGGTTGATGGAGACCGTCCGGCCGGCGGGATTGCGCGGATCGGTGGCCCCGAGGACGGGCGGCGGGCCCTTGGTCGCGGTCTTGGCGGGCGGGTAGGTGACCTTCCGACGGCGCACCGTCAGGACCGCCGACGCGGGTTGGTTTCTTCCTTCTTGGGCTTGGGCTCATGGCCCGGGCGCGGCGGCCGTGGCGCGGTGCCCGGAGCCATGTCCGGCTGGCGCTCGTACGGTCCTCGCTCGCGGGCGGCCTTCACCTGGGCGGCGAACTCGGCGGCGACTGCGGACGGGATGCTGCCCTGCCAGGCTCGCTCGATCTCCTGGACCCGGGCGGTCTCGGCAGCGCGTCGCTGGCGCTCGTAGTTGGAGTGCTTCGTCATGAATCCTCGATCCCTTGGCGCGCCGGAGGTCGGCGCGTTGGTGAAGCGTACGCTCGATCGGCAAGATTCGCCCCGTCCGGCTGCGGTGCCGGGGTCCGCGCCCACCCGTCCCCCGGGCTCGCCTCGGGCGCTAGACTCGGCTGAACCGAAGCGGACGAGGTGGGCATCGTGGCCGTTGCGATCCGGAAGTGGGCGACCTTCATCGAGGAGGTCGTCGAGGAGGGCGGCAAGCCGCTCGCCCGACCACTGCGTCGAGTGGCCGTCGCCGTCGTCGTCAGGAACCCCTACGCCGGTCGCAACCCCGATGACCTGACCGAGCTGATCGACCTCGGCGAGGTCCTCGGCGACGAGCTGATGCGGCGCTGCCAGGAGGCCCTCGGCACGCCGGTCGAGGCCTACGGCAAGGGCGGCATCGTCGGCGAGCACGGCGAGCTGGAGCACGTGGCGGCGGTCCTCCACCCGAAGTTCGGCGCACCGACCCGCAAGCGTGCCGGCGGGGTCTCGATCCTGCCCTCGGTGAAGAAGCGCGGGGCGATGGGCGCCAGCCTCGACATCCCCGTCCACCACATCAAGGCGATGCTCGTCCGGAGCCACTTCGACGCGGTCACGATCAGCGTCCCCGACGCGCCGGCCGCCGACGAGCTCCTGCTGGCGCTGGCCGTGACGGACGCCGGCCGGCCGCATGCCCGCGTCGGCGGCCTCCGGGCCGAGGACGCGCTCGGCGAGGACGGCCTCCACTGAGCCGCTCGAGGGCGGCCGACGAGGGCCGCGAACGATGCGAACCCTGATCCGGAACCTCGGGGCGATTGCCACCGGAGACATCGGGGCACCGCTGGTCGACGCCGACGAGGTTCTCATCGAGGAGGGGCGGATCGCGGCCGTCGGCCGCGGGCTGGCGGCCGGCCCCGGCGCGGGCGCGGACCAGGTCATCGACGCCCACGGCTCCACGGCGATCCCCGGCCTGATCGATTCCCACGCCCACCCGGCCTTCGGCGACTTCACGCCCCGCCAGCGGACGATCGACTTCATCGAGTCCGGGCTGCACGGCGGCGTCACGACGGTGATGTCCGCGGGCGAGGTCCACCTGCCGGGCCGGCCGAAGGACATGGTGGGTCTCAAGGCCCTCGCCATCGTCACCGCGAAGAGCTACCAGAACTTCCGGCCGGCCGGGGTCAAGGTCCACGCCGGGGCGCCGATCCTGGAGCTGGGCCTCGAGGAGCACGATTTCGCGGAGATGGCGGCCGCCGGCGTGACCCTCGTCGGGGAGATCGGCCTGGGGTCGGTGAAGACCGGGGCGCAGGCGGCGCCGATGGTCGCCTGGGCGAAGGCCCACGGGATGAGGGTCACCTTCCACACCGGCGGCCCCTCCATCGCCGGCTCGAGCGCCATCGGCGCGGACGCCGTCCTCGAGGCGCGGCCCCATATCGTCGGCCACATCAACGGCGGGACCACGGCCATGTCCGACGCCGACATCGAGCGCCTCGTCGCCACCGACATGGCCATCGAGATCGTCCAGTGCGGCAACGGCCGGGCGGCCCTCCACGCGGCCCGGACGGCCGAGGCAGTCGACGGCCTCGACCGGGTGATCCTCGGCAACGACGCCCCCTCCGGGACCGGTGTCATCCCCCTCGGCATCCTCCGGACGATGGCCCACCTCGCCGCCCTTGGCGGGATCGCCCCGGAGGTCGCCATCGCCATGGCCACGGGCAACACGGCCCGTGTCCACGGCCTGGACGTCGGCGTGCTCGAGCCGGGCCGGGCCGCCGACCTGTGCCTCGTCGACGCCCCGATCGGCTCGGCGGCGTCGACGGCCCTCGGGGCGCTCGCGATCGGCGACCTGCCGGGCATCTCGATGGTCCTGATCGACGGCGTGGTCATGCTCGGCCGAAGCCGCAACACACCACCCGCGGCGCGCGCGGCCGAGGTCCTCGGTGGGGGCGGGCCCGGCGGCGGGGGGCACTGACGACGTGCGGCCGGCGTCCGGCAGGCGGCCCCTGAGCGCGTGACGTGAAGCTCGGCCTTCGCCTGCCGTCCTTCGCCCTCGGCGAGCAGACCGCGTCCCTGGCCGGGATGGGCGACTACCTCCGACGCGCCGAGGATCTCGGTTTCGAGACGGCGATGCTCATCGACCATCTCCTCGTCGCCCCGCCGGCCTACTCGACGACGTGGCTTGAGCCGGTGTCCCTCCTCAGTGCCCTGGCCGGGGTGACCCGGACGATCCGTCTCGGGACGATGGTCCTCGTCCTGCCCTTCCGGGACCCCGTGGCCTTCGCCAAGGAGTGGGCGACGCTCGACCTCCTGTCCGGGGGCCGCTCGATCCTGGGGGTCGGCGTCGGCTGGAACGAGCAGGAGTTCGAGGCCCTCCGGATCCCGTTCCGCGAACGTGGCCGGCGGATGAACGAGATGCTTGAGGCGATCACGGCCCTGTGGTCCGGCGACAACGTGACCTACGAGGGCCAGTTCTACCGCTTCCGCGACCTGACGATCCTGCCCAAGCCGCTCCAGCGGCCCCATCCGCCCATCTGGATCGGCGGCGGCTCCCAGCCGTTCGAGCAGGTCTACGGCCAGGCCGTCCCGTCGGTCGAGCCGGTCCTCCGTCGCATCGCGAAGTACGCCACGACGTGGGTCCCGCACTCGTCGGCGACCGCGGAGATGGTGGCCGAGGACTGGGCCGCCCTCCGGGGCTACATGGCCGAGCTCGGCCGACGACCGGACGACCTCTCGAAGGTCTACTCGAACTTCGTCCACGTCCTGCGGCCCGGACAGCGGCCCGCCGACGCGGCGCCGTATTTCCGGGCCTACTCCGGGATGGACCTCGACTACTGGCAGCAGTTCTACCTCCTCGGCGAGGCCGAGGCGGTGGCCGAGCGGATCCGGGGCAAGGTCGAGGCCCTCGGCGGCGTCGAGCACCTCGTCCTGAACCCGCTCAAGTGGGACGTGGCCGACCTCGAGGTCCTGGCCGAGCGGGTCCTGCCACTCGTCGTCGCGTAGCCGGCCGGCGATGGGCAGCTACCTCCGGCCGA
>JACQEH010000192.1 GCA_016200675.1 Chloroflexota bacterium
ACGGCGCCGGGCACGGGCCGCTCAGTGGCAGCCGTGCGAGCTGTGTTGGTCATGGTCGTCTGTCTCACTTGCCTTCGGGTTGTTCGAGGCTCGGTCATCGAGCCCTGCTACGGATCCTGGCTGCTCAGACTGAGAGCCATGTGAGCGATGGCTGAGAGGCTCGCGGTCCGCTGCCGGGCCGCCGCCGTGATCCTCGTGGCCGCCGCCGCCGGATCCGCCGTGACCGCCGTGGCCGCCGTGGCCGCCGCCGTGCATGAGGAGCATGCCGCCGAAGAGACCGATGTAGAGGACGGCGGACAGCGAAAGGACGCCGGTGATGACGAGGCCCGTCACGACGATCCCGGCGGCCGCCGCCGGCCAGAGCCAGCGCGGTCGGGCGGCCTGCCGGACCGTGTCGCTCCTTGCGGGCTGGATGGCGGGGCGCTGCCCCGGCTCATGGATCGGGTCGTGAACCTGCGCGGTCATGGTTGGCTGGCCTCCAGTTGCAACGAGATGGCGGGAATCGCGCGCGCCAGACGGCGCGCGGTGAGGAAGAGGACGACCGCGGCCACGCCGATTCCGAGCCCGATCCACTGAGCGGTCTTGAGCCCCAGCAGGACGGACGCCTCGTCGCGGAGGAAGAACAGCCAGAAGCGGATCACGGCCAGGCCGAGCAGATAGGCGCTCGCCGTCACGCCGGCGCCGAGGCTGGTCAGGCGCCCACGTCCGAGTGAGAGGCCAACGAACAGGAGGGCAAGCAGGATTGCCTCGTAGGCCTGGGTCGGATGAAGCGGGACGTTCTGCGGCGCCATGGCCGCCGGGTTCCGGTAGATCACGGCCCATGGCAGGTCGGTCGGGATCCCGTAGGAATCGCCACCGACGAGGCAGCCGATGTGGCCGATCGCCTGGCCGATGGCGGCACCCGGCGCCGTCAGGTCGAGCGCGACCAGGAGCGGGATCCCCCGGCGCCTTGCGAAGAGCGCCAAGGCGACGATGGCACCGATCAGGCCGCCGTAGAACGACAGCCCGCCCATCCAGACCATGATCACGTGGGCCGGATGGTCGGCGAGCGTCGAAAGCTCGTTCTGAATGACGTACAGGGCACGGCCGCCGATGAGGGCGGCGACGCCCACCCAGAGGGCGCCGTCCCACACGATCTCGGGACCGATCCCGCGGCGCCGAGCCTCGCGCTGTGCCAGCCAGATCGCGATCCCTGCCGCGACGACGAGGATCAGCCCGTACCAGCGCACGGGGAGGCCAAGGATCGTGACCGCGACCGGATCGATGTCGAGGACGAACGGCATCCGTGTCTCCTACGCCGGGCGTGTCGAGCCGCGGAACGCCCACAGGCAGCCGGCCACCCAGGCCACGAACGCTGCCCCGGCGGCGGCGATCGCCGCCGTCGCATCGAGGGCAAAGACCGCCAGGAGGGCGATCAGGGGGAGCGTGCCGAGCCACAGGAGGAGCGCCGTGCCGATGGGCGTCTCGAGACGGTGTATCCAGCCGCGGATGCGGGTGAGAATCGGCAGGCGGCCCGCGTCGACGAGCTCGATGCGACCGCGATAGCGGCCCATCCCGCAGGTGAAGCGGATCTCGCCGCGCCCTTGGGCGGGCAGGTCGATGATCGTCGTGCCGGTCGCCGAGAGACGGCGGTCGAAGTGCGGGCTGGAGAAGACGACCCGTTCGGAGCAGGCGTCGCTATCCTCTCGGTGGAAGATGACCCGGAGTGGGACGCCTGCGCGTGCGCGGATCGAGTCCGGCTGGTAGCCGCGATGGACGGTGACGTCAACGACCTGCTGGCCGCTCCCATCGAAGCCTGCCCGGACCGCTTGCTCCAGCATGGTTACCGCGCCCCCCCGAGGAGCATCGCGAGCACCACGACAAGGACGACGATCGCGCCGGCGATGAGGGGATGGGCGGCCGCGCCGGCCATCGCGGACATGCCGGTCATCGTCATCGCGCCGCCGGCGACGATCAGGTCGGCGAGGATGAGGATGGCGGCCACGACGAGGAGCGTGAGGAGCAGGTCCACTGCTCCAAGGTCGCGGATCGACCTGAGCGTCCGATGAGCCCTGACTAACGCCGGGCTGAGAACGTCAGACCGTCAGGAGGATCGCGAAGCCCAGGGCGAGCACGACGATCGCGAGGACGACCTTCGTCCCACCCGCATGCTCGAGGTGCCAGCGGTTGACCACCCGGATGAGTCCGCGGCGACTGGCGAGCACGAGGAGCCCGACGCCCAGCTGCGCATCCGACCGTGGAGGGCATGCGGCGCTTCGAGCTTCCAGGAGGCGTCGGGCAGGAGGACGTCGCGGACCATCCACAGCCCGAGGCCGATCGCGAGCAGGGCCGCAAGACGGCTGGGGAGGTGATTGCCCCCGAAGTTCGTGAACGTCGCGACGGCGGCCAGGAGGCCCAGCCCGAGCAGGAAGTAGGTGACGAGCACGCCGAGGACGAAGATCCCACCGAGCCCGAGCACCGTCCTGCTCGCCGCTCGCACGTCGGGTCGCCCGGTGGCATGGGCGGTCGCGAGCGATTGCTGGGCCGCCAGGCCGAGCGCGAACGTCGCGAACAGGATCAGGACTCCGAAGGCGCACGGGTTGAATCCGTCGAGGAAGCCCGCCGTAACGATCGCGGGGACGCTGAGGCCCGTTATGGCCTGGTGGTCGGTCATTCGCGGGCCGGCGGCGAGGATCGCCGCCACCGACGCGATCGTGACGGACCCGACGATGAAGAGCAGCAGCCTGGGCCTGGCGAGGGAAGCGCCGATCGCCGCCCGCATCAGGTGGTCACCGTGAGTTTGCCCTGCATCGTCGGGTTTGCTTTCCCGCCGCAGCAGATGTCGCAGTACCAGCTGTACGTTCCGGCTGTCACGGGGGCCGTAAATTCGAACACCTTGGTGGTCTCCGGGCCCACCTTCCAGTTGATGCCGAGTGCGTCGATCGCGAACTGGTGCCAGCCGCCACCATCGCTGTGCATCGAGGTGTCCGTGCTGCTGAACTCGACCTTCACGGCCTGACCGGCCTTCACGGTGAGCGCGGGCGGATTGAACCCGCCCATGCTGGCGCGGACCTGGATGGCCGCGGCGTCGGTTGCCGCGGGCCCGATGAGACGGCTGACGACGAGCCCGATTGCGCCGCCTCCGATGACCAGCGCCAGGACCGCAAAGAGGGCGATCCGGAGGGGCCGGGAGCGACGCCCTTCAGCATGGCGATCGCGCTCGGCTTGGGCCGCCGCGCGGCGAACGGCCCGCGGCTGCGCGGCATCAGGGTGGCCGTGGGTCTGTTGACCGGTCATCGTGTCGTCCTTCCTTCAACTGCAACGTGGGGATGGTCCGCCGTCCGGCGGCGAGCTGCGAACGACCCACGATGGGGCGCGTTCCGACCGAGCGCCGTCCGGAGCAGACCGTCGACCTCTGCCTGCGACTCGCGGGTCGGCAGGCAGGTCCGGAGCTCGAGCTCCACGAGTCTCACCAGGAGCGAGTCGAGCGAGCCTCGGGCCGCCAGCAGTTGCTGGGCGACCGCGGAGAAAGGCTTGCTTGAGGCGATCATGGGGACGAGGGCGGCGACCTGGCCGCTCGCGCGCTGGACGTGGCGAATGGCCGCCCGCCGCTCCGCAGATGGTGCGGCGGTCATGGCGTCACGTAGGCGGCGCCCGTCATGCCGGCGGCCGCATGCCCCGGCAGCGTGCAGATGAACGTATGGGTTCCGGGTTGGTCGAAGGTGAGGGTTATCGACCGTGTCTGGCCCGGTTCCAGGATCGACTCCACTGCCCCGAGACCGGACATGTGGAGTGCCTCGAAGTTGAGATCGTGGCGTTCGGTACCCTTGTTGGTCAGCTGCAGTGTCAAGGGAACCCCGACCTTCGCGTCGATCCGGTTCGGCGTGAAGCGCATCTCCTCGAGGACGATCGTCGATGTGCCGCCGACCCCGGCGTGAGAAGAACGGGATTCGGCCACCACCGCCACGGTCGCGATCAACCCGACGAGGGCGAGGCCGATAACCCGCTTCATGTCCAGTGACCTCCAAGCTGCAGAGCGCAGGCTCGCCGAGCGGGCTGAACCGGGTGTGAGGCGTACCTGAGAGCGGGCTTAGAAGGGTCGACTTCAGCCGCGCGGTCGACCAGCTCACCGCCGGGCCCGCTGTTCGTCGTGACCACCGCTGCCAACTGCACGTCCGACGTCGACTCGATCGACCACAGGGCCCCCGACCCCAGCCGATGGCGCTTCTTCGCCTTCCTCAACGTGGTGATGTTCCCGATGCTCCCGCTCGTCCTGGCTGGGACCTTCGTCCTTCCGTCCGCTGGCTGGGAGCTCGTCCGCCTGTCGAGCTGTTCCCGCATCGACTGCGCATTCACGAGCCGGCTGCTGGTCGATCGGCCATCTCAGCGCAGGTCGAGCTCAGCGCAGGTCGAGGCCTCGGGGCGCGGACTTCTCGGCCAGCCGGTCGCCGAGCGCGACCCAGAGCCTGATCTGACGCCCGAGGTCGGTCGCCTCGACGAAGGCCAGCCCGTCGGGGTCCCTGACGAGCGCGAAGCCGTGCCTGATGATCTCGGGGAGCAGGTCGACCGCCGGCGACCCCGGGCCGACGAGCCGGAGCGAGGTGAGCGGCACCATCGCGTCGCTGCAGCGCTCGTTGCGGGCTCCCACGTCGCGGGCCGCCAGCTGGCGCGGCCCGATCGCTCCGAGCATGCCGCCGCCGACCTCGACCGCGACGACCGCGAAGTCCGTCCTCAGCCTGGCGATGAGGTCCCCCACCGGCTCGTCGCCCTGGGCGTGATCCGTCAGTGGCCGGGCCACCGCTCCGGCGACGTGCGCAGCGAGGAACCGCTCGGTCGCGTCCTGTGCGGTCGCCGCCTGGCTTCCGGTCCAGATCAGGAACCCGAGCACGAGTCCGAGGAACACGAGCATCGGGTCGGCGAACCATCCGGCCACAAGGCCGGACCCGATCAGGATCGGCAGGCCGACCGACTGCGCGACGCGCGCAGCTCGCCGGACGCGTTGGTCGGGCCGGGTACCTGCCGCGTCGACGAGAGCGAGCAGGAGCGCCCAGCCGGGGAACCCGGGGGCGGGTACGAGCACGCCGGCGGCGATGACGCCGTTCACGCCGAGGGCGAGGCTGGCGATCGCGTGGGCGTTGGATGCCGGTCCCGCGACGGCCGCAAGGCCGGCGGCCAGCATGGCCGCCGCCACCGGCACCATCACGCCGGCGACAACAGCCGCCAGCCGCCGGCGGGGCCGGATCGCGGCGGAGAGGAGAGGATCAGGGCCACGCCCCAGGAGCACGATCGGCTCACGACTGCCGCCGGCCCGGATGATCACGCCCCGGACGAGTCGCACGCCGACGACGCTCAACCCGATGACGTAGAGCGCACCGATTGCGGCGACGAGCTGGTCATCCCCGCGCGCCGAAGGGTTGTGCCCGGGTACGTAGAACAGGGCGACGAACATCGCCACGAAGGCCGCCGGCCACAACCAGCCTGAGCCGAGTGCGACCGGCCCTTTACCCTGTTCGGCATACGGAGGAGGAGTCGCCGTCACCTGCATCCTGGCAACCATGGGCGCCGCTGCTGAACCGAGGCTTAGAGGCCTCTGAGAGTTCACCCGCGGACCCGGAGCCGCCACGATGGCCCAGATGCTCGCCGGCCCGAGCCGGCTGATATAGCTCCTTGTGGGAGTCGATGATGGCACCGACCTCCACGGGGAGACCGGCGCCCGGCTATCCGGCAGATGACCGTTGGGTCTAGTGTCCGGCCCCCGACCTCTGGCCCTGAACGGTGATCGGGATCCGA
>JACQEH010000196.1 GCA_016200675.1 Chloroflexota bacterium
AGAAGGGCCATCCGACGCTGATCGATGCCTGGCCGGGCGTCCTCGCCGCATTCCCCGACGCGAGCCTCCTGATCGTCGGGGAGGGGAGCCGCCACGAGGCGCTCGTCGAGCAGGTCGCGGTGCTGGGGCTCGGGCGATCGGTCATCTTCACCGGCCGGCGCGACGACGTTCCCGCCGTCACCAAGTCGCTCGACGTGGCCGTCCTGCCGTCCTATCGCGAGGCCCAGGGGCTCTCGATCCTCGAGGCGATGGCGCTGTCAAGGCCGGTCGTGGCCTCCAATGTCGGCGGCATCCCGGAGATGATCGAGGACGGAGTCACGGGCCTGCTCGTGGCGCCCCACGATCCCGCCGCCCTCTCGGGCGCGATCACGCGCCTGCTCACCGACCATCCGCTGGCCGATACGCTGGCCCGTGCCGGCCACGACCTGGTCCACGAGCGATTCTGCGTCGAATTGATGGCCCGTGCTGTCGAGTCCATCTACGACGAGGCCGTCCTCGGCGCGCGGCAGCTCGCACAGCTCGCACAGGTCGCTGTCTAGGACGATCGGGCCCCTGCGGCAGGCTCGCCGCGGCCCCTAGGATGGGGTGGTGACCGTCGGGATCACGCCCATCCGCTTCTCCACGCTCCGTCCCACCCGGGACGGGGCGATCATTGCCTGCGGCGTGTTGGTTCTGGCGCACGTCACCGGGCTGATCCAGACCGGCGTCGACGCCCATGCCTACTGGGCCGCGAACCCGCTCGAACCGTACGGCGGCGTCCGTCCCGCCAAGCAGGACGCGTACTTCTACGCGCCGGCCTTCACCCAGCTGCTCGGCCCGCTCCACCTGCTGCCGTGGGAGCTGTTCATCGGCCTCTGGTCGGTGCTGCTGAGTGCGGCGCTCGTCTGGCAGGCGGGCCTGTGGACGGGGTTTGCGCTCCTGGCGGTGCCGGTCTTCGCCGAGCTGTCGGTCGGGAACATCCACCTCCTGCTCGCGGCGGCCATCGTCGCCGGCTTCCGCTGGCCGTGGCTGTGGGCGCTGCCGCTCCTCACGAAGGTGACGCCCGGAATCGGCCTCCTCTGGTTTGCCGTGCGCCGCGAATGGCGGAACCTGGGGATCGCCCTTGGCGCGACGGCTGCGCTGGCGGCGGCATCCTTCGCCTTCAGCCCGGGCCTCTGGTTCCGCTGGATCGAAACCCTCGGGGCCGCGGCCAAGGCTCCCGACTGGGTCTTCATCGTGCCCGTGCCGCTCGTGGTCCGGCTGCTCCTTGCCATCCCCCTCGTGGTGTGGGGGGCGCTGACGGACCGGCGCTGGACGGTGCCCGTGGCCGCAATGCTCGCCCTGCCGATCCTGTGGGTGAACGGCCTCTCGATGCTCGTGGGCGTGCTGCCGCTGATCCCGCGGATCGTGGGCGCCACGCCGGCCGCTCGCTGGCTCGCGCGCGAACCGCTCGTTGGCCCGCATGCTGCCCGATGGCCGCGCCAGTCGCCCGCGCCCGAGTGAGGACGCTCCGGGACCGGCTCGTTCGCCCGACGCTCCCGGAGCTGTGGGGCTTCCTCGCGGTTGCCCTGCCGGCCGCATTCGCGCTGATCGCCTCGTTGCCGACGGTCGATCTCGCCTACCAGCTGCGCGCCGGGGCAGACATCCTGGCCGGTCGCGGCATCCCGGCCGTCGACGCGTGGACCTTCACGGCCGCCGGCCAGCCCTGGTTCGACCAGCAGTGGCTCGCCCAGTCGTTCCTTGCCCAGACGTACCAGGTCGCCGGCTGGACGGGCCTGGCCGTGCTCCGCGCCGTCCTGGTCGCCGTCATCCAGGGCTTCATCCTGATCGCCATCCGTCGTCGCGCCCCGGGGCTCGGAACCCGCACCGCGGCGCTCCTCGCCATCGCCGCGTTCGTGGTGATGGCGCCGGCGCTGGCCCTCCGGCCCCAGCTGTTCGGGATGGCGCTGTTCGCCGGGACCCTGGCGGTCCTCGCCGGCCGCCGGGAGCGGCCGGCATGGTGGTGGCTCGTTCCGCTGGCTGCGGTGGCCTGGGCGAACGAGCACGGCAGCTTCATCCTGGCGCCGCTGCTCGTGGGCCTGGCCTGGCTCGAGGACCTCCGCGATCGCTGGCCCGGAGCGCGACGGACGCTGGCCACGCTCGCGGCGACGACCGTCGCAACCGTCCTCACCCCGTTCGGGCCACGGGTCTGGCAGTACGCATTCGGGGTTGCGACCAACCACCAGGTCACGACCCGCATCAGCGAGTGGCAGCCGACGCGCCTGACCGATGTTCCGGGAGCGTTGTTCTGGCTCTCGGTCGTCGCGGTCGCGGCGATCGTCGTGGTGATCGCCCGGCGCCGCCGCGACGTTCCCTGGCCGGCAATCCTGGCGCTCGTCGTCTTCGCCGGGCTGGGCGCGGTGGCGGTGCGCGGGATCGCCTGGTGGCCGGGGATCGCCGCGGTGACGGTTGCCGGACTGCTCGGCGGCGGGCCGCGGCTCGGCGACCAGGTCCCGCCGCTCCGTCCGCCCCGAGGGAGTGCCATCAACAGCGTCCTCGCGGCGCTGATCGTCGTCGCGGGCGTCGCGTTCCTGCCGCTCTGGCGGCCGACGGATCCGGGCACCGGGGCTCCGGTCGGCCTCCTCGGCCAGGCGCCATCTGGCATCACGGCAGCTCTCCGAGGGCTCGCAACCCCCGTCGATCGCGTCTGGAACCCGCAGGTCTGGGGCTCCTGGCTGGAGTTCGCCGTGCCTGCCCCGGCCTATGCCTTCGACGCCCGGATCGAGGTCATCCCTGCGGCGACCTGGGACCTGGCCGACACGGTCGACCGGGCCGGACCTGGCTGGCAGGGGATCCTGGATCGCCTCGGCGTGACGATCGTGGTCATCGCGGGCGACGGCACCACGCCACTCGACGTTGCCATCGGCTCGGACCCCGGCTGGCGCGAGGCGCGCGCCGACGAGGACGGCACGATCTGGACCCGGGCCTCCCGATGACCAACCGGTGGTGCGACTGCTCGCTATCCTCGGTCACATGGGGGTAGCGCGACGATGACCGAAACGGCCGATCTCGACGTCGTCGTCCTCGGCGGCGCCGGGCACGTGGGCCTACCCCTGTCCCTCGTCCTCGCCGATAGCGGCGCCCGGGTGGGGATCTTCGACCTCGACACGGCGAAGCTGGGACGCCTCATGGCGGGCGAGATGCCGTTCATGGAGTCGGGCGCGGACGAGCTGCTCGCGCGGGTCCTCGCCACCGTGCGGCTCGAGGTGAGCGCCG
>JACQEH010000197.1 GCA_016200675.1 Chloroflexota bacterium
GCCGGTCTCGCCATTCACCCCATGAATGAGACCGCCCTCGACGGCAGGAACGGTGACCTACTCCATTCGTGCGATGAATGAGCGAGGGCAATCGAGTCGCGAGGCGCATCGGCGACGACGATTCGAGCGCGGAATCGGTCCACCTCAGTCGCCTGGCGCATCGACGGCGCGGCGTTGGCAAAGTGCCGGGGGACGGCGGGGTGCCGCATCGACGGCGCGGCGTTTGCGCGGCGTCGCGAAAGCGGCGACGCATTGCGGAGTCTCCGGGCTCGACCTAGCGGCCGACTGTGCGGATCACCCCCGACATCAGCTTCGTGGCGCGACGCGCGGCCGTCGGCGAGAGGTGGCTCAGGGCCTCCACGAGGTTCAGGACGTCGTCGTCGGGGAGGCCGTCGAGGAGCTTCACCAGGCGCAGGATCGCGTCGTCGGGGACCTCGCCGAGGAGGCGCAGGCCGCGCTCCAGCTCGCGCGGCTCGAGGCGCGGGACCAGCCCGACCGCTCGGTCGAAGAGCCTGACGAACACCAGGAACGTGGCCACCCATTCGCGGAGAGCGACGAGATCACGATCGGCCGGGTTCGCGGCAGCCGCCACGGCAACCTCGCGGGCGGTCTGCTCGAGGACACCGATGATCGGGTCTCCCTCGCGGACCTTGCGCTCGGCGACGACCCTGCCGAACCACCGCCATGGGTCCCCGATCGCCTGGTAGGCCGCTCCCGCGGGGCCGCGCCGGCCCACACGCCGCGGCTCCGAGACACGCTCGACCAGGCCCCAGGCTTCCGCGTCGGCGAGGGCGAGGCTGGCCGCCCGGTGCGACAGGCCAAGGGCCTCGCGAACCTCGCGCTCAGTCAGTGGCGCCTGCCGAGTCATGAGGTAGGCATGGACCCGGGCGATCGCCGGCGCAACGCCCCACGCGGCGCCCATCTCTCCCCACGCGTCGGCAAGGCGTAACCGGATCACCTCGGCTGCGGGCGAGGCGCCGTCCGTCACGCTTGACGGGACGAGCGTCGCTGACTTGACGGGGGCCGGTATTGCGCTCATAACTTGCTAGGCGACAGTAGCACAAAGGCGCAGCCGATGAACACGTCCGGGTCCGGCGAATCGAAGAAGGCGGGCGACCGCCAGAGCTGGCTGACGGGCCTGGGGCTCGCCGTCCCCGGCGCTTTCCTCATGCTCGAGTTTCCGCTCTTCGGCCTCGCCCTGCTGGTTGCCGTGATCGCCCTCGTCTCGATGGCCGGCCGCGCCATCGCCGGCGTGGGCGGGCTCTTCGTGGGGATCGGCGGCACCTGGGTGGCGCTGTTCGGCCGGGTGGCCCTGGAGTGTCGAGCCGATTCCGGATGCACGGCGCCGGGCATCGGCTCGGCTGTGGCGACCTCGGCCGGCGTCCTGGCCATCGGGGCGTTGATATCGATCGTCGCGGTGGTGCGGGCCCGCCGAAGCTGACCCGCGGCGGCGTCACGGTTCCGGGCGAGCCCTTCGCCCTACACTCGGGACATGCCCGTCCTGCGGAGCCGGCTCGACCCGGCCAGCGCCGACGCGATCGCCAACGCCGAGCGGATGCGCGCGCTCGTCGACGAGCTGCGTGAGCGGACCGCGGCTGTCAGCGCCCGAGGCGCCGGTGGGGACGACCGCTCCATCGTCCGGCATCGGGAGCGTGGCAAGATCCCCGTTCGCGAGCGCATCGACCGGATCCTGGATCCCGGCGCCCCCTTCCTCGAGCTGAGCGCGCTCGCCGCCACCGGCATGTACGACGACGACGCCCCGAGCGCAGGAATCGTCACCGGGATCGGGCGGATCGAGGGAACCCTCTGCGTGATCGTCGCCAACGACGCGACGGTCAAGGGTGGGACCTACTACCCGATGACGGTCAAGAAGCACCTCCGCGCCCAGGAGATCGCGCTCGAGAACCGACTGCCGTGCGTCTACCTCGTGGACTCCGGCGGCGCATTTCTGCCCCTCCAGGCGGACGTCTTCCCGGACCGCGAGCACTTCGGGCGGATCTTCTTCAACCAGGCCCGGATGTCGGCAGAGGGGATCCCCCAGGTCGCGCTGGTGATGGGCTCGTCGACCGCGGGCGGGGCCTACGTCCCGGCGATGTCCGATGAGACCGTGATCGTAAAGGGCACCGGCACGATCTTCCTGGGTGGGCCGCCGCTCGTGAAGGCCGCCACGGGCGAGGACGTCGATGCCGAGACCCTCGGCGGGGCGGAAGTCCATGCCCGGATCTCCGGTGTCGCGGACCACGAGGCCCTCGACGACGAGCATGCCCTGGCCCTCGGCCGCTCGATCGTGCGGCACCTCGAGCGGAAGGCGCCGGCGACCCCCTGGGATCGGCGGGAGGCCGTTGCGCCGGCCGTGGCGGCCGATGGCAGCAGCGGGGCGGCCCACCTCTACGCCGCGATCTCGGCCGACCCGCGCCGGCCGGTTCCGGTCCGGGAGATCATCGCCCGCCTCGTCGACGGCTCGAGCTTCCATGAGTTCAAGCCGCTCTACGGCGAGACGCTCGTCTGCGGCTTCGCCAACCTCGACGGCTGGCCCGTGGCGATCCTGGCCAACGACGGGATCCTCTTCAGTCAATCCGCACTCAAGGGCGCCCACTTCATCGAGCTGGCCTGCCAGCGGCGAATCCCGCTCGTCTTCCTCCAGAACATCACCGGCTTCATGGTCGGCCGGGAATACGAGGCGGGCGGGATCGCCAAGGACGGGGCGAAGCTCGTGACCGCGGTGGCGACCGCAGCCGTGCCGAAGCTCACGGTCCTGATCGGCGGGAGCTTCGGGGCCGGCAACTACGCGATGGCCGGACGGGCCTACTCGCCGCGGTTCCTGTGGACCTGGCCGAACGCCCGGATCTCGGTGATGGGCGGGGCGCAAGCCGCGCGGGTCCTCTCCACGGTCCGCACGGACCTCCCCGACGAAGCGGCTCGCGACGCCTTCGAGGCGCCGATCCTCGAGGCCTACGAGCGCGAGGGCAACCCCTACTTCGCCACGGCGCGCCTCTGGGACGACGGCATCATCGACCCGCTCGACACCCGGCGCGTCCTCTCGATGGGCATCGAGGTCGCCGTCCATGCCCCGATCCCGGACACGAAGTTCGGGGTCTTCCGATGTAGCCAGTGGTCCGATGCAACAGCGGGCCCATCTCGGACGTTAGGCAAGTCGAAGGAGGCCGAGTGGAGGGTGCCATCGTATCGACGAGACCATCGGCCGACACGCTCGAAGCCGCGTTCCGAGCCCACCGTCCATGGCTCGTCCAGCGGCTTGCGCTCGTCGTTCGAGACGTCGACGAAGCCGAGGACCTCGCCCAACAGACGTTCCTTCGAGCGACGCTCCACTGGCCGTTCCCCCCTGAGCAGGATGTCGCCCGATGGCTTGCCGTGGTCGGCCTACGCTTGGCTATCGATGAGCGACGGCGCCGGAAGCGGTGGGGCTTCCTCCCGATCAACGGCAGCGATGACGCCTGGGCAATGAGCCTGGACCCGGACCTCTGGCAGGCCCTCGGAGCGCTCGACCGGCGGACCCGCGCGGCGCTCGTGCTGACCGTTCTCGACGGCTTCACACAGGACGAAGTCGCGACAATGTTCAACGTCCCGCGCGGCACCGTCGCCAGCTGGATCTCGCGTGGGTACGGGCACCTTCGGCGCGTCCTTGGTCAGGATCGATGACCGACCCGCGTGATCCGGAGCTCCGTGAACGACTCGCCAGGCTTACACGTGCCGTCCCGCTGGGGGAGACCGAGCGCGGCGTTCCGCCGCCCACAATGGCACGGGTCCAGCCCGGCCCGCGGCAGGGTGTGCGCGTGGGTTCGATGGGAGCGTGGTCGTCACCGTTGGTCGCGGTGGCGATAGCCGGCCTCCTCGGCACTGGGCTTCTCGCAGCGGCCGGCCTTGGACCATTCCAGCAAGCTGGCTCGAGAGTGGCCCGTCCGGTTTCGGCAACGACGACGAAGGGTGATTTCACCCTGACGATCTCGTCGCCCAAGGATCGCTATGCCACGGACGAGGCGATCGATGTATTGGCTTCACTCGCATATGGGCCGGCCGGGGCGGTCGGAATCGCGCACGGCCTGGGTGCCGACGATGGGCCACTGTCATTCTCCGTGGACGAGCCGATCATGGGAGATCTCCACCTGGGCGGAGGGATTCGGACCGCCTGTCGAGTATCGACGCTCGCCCATGACACGCCGATCGAGGCGCGTTTCACGAAGGGCGGTGCGTTCGACGGAGCCGATCCCCTGGCGAGCCCCTTCATGGCCTACCTGAGTGACCCGGTCTTGCGGCTGCCCCCGGGCACCTGGCACCTCCGGGTGAACGCCGGCTTCGCACTCGGCTCGTGCGGCGACGATCGTCGCTTCGATATGTCCGCGGCCATCACCATCGTCGTGGACGGGCCGGCAAGTACCGCCACCGAAACCCAGCCGGCGGGAAGCCAGGTACCCACCGGGAGCCGTGTGCCTGCGACGGTGGAGCGCACGTTTCCGGGCGTGTGCCCCGAGATCGGTGTCAGCCTCAACCAGTGCGCCGGATTCGCGGCTTGGGCAATCGGGCAGGCTGGGCTTGAGCCCGGCCGGATCCAGCGAATCGAGATGACGAGGGTCAACTGCCCCGGCGGATCCGCATGCCCGACGGCGTCGACTGGGTCGTTGGTCAATGTCCATCTGACCACCGACCGGAGCGAGATCGCCGACGAGATCGCCGACGAGGTCGTGAACTGCACCAGGCGAGACGGGTCTCTCGGGGGGATCAACTTCCTGTGCGACGAAATGATGACCGGCGACGGGCGGGTGATCCAGTACCCGCTCGTCCGCTCGGCGATATCCGGCGGATATCGTGACACACCCTGTTCGGGCGAAGGCCCGATCGGATGCGCAACGGCTTTGCCGACAATCGAGCCGTCAGCGCTCGCCGGCTCGCAGCCGCTGTCGATCGAATCGCGCGAGATCCCGATCGACCACGCCGGGCCGTACTCAGTCGTCCTTGGGCAAGCCTCCTTGCCCAACGGGATCCTCTCGGCTGCATCAGCTGAAATCACGTCATCGCCGACCAACCCGCTCGTAGCGTACGACGGCTACCGCCTCATGGTGACGAGCCTCGACGGCGGGCCGCCGTTCGATGGCTACTACCAACACGGATGGCGCCCCGGAACGGAGCGGGTCGAGGTGACGCTGAGCTTCGTCGTCCTCATGCTCGAGCCCGGAGCTTCGGTCGTCGTGTCGAGCGTCGACGTGCACTGACCGGCGCAGGCCAGCTGCCTGGTCGGTCGGCTTAGCCGCCCTCGCGCATGCCCCAGGGCGAGCCGTATTCGGTCAGGAGCTCAAGGAACGGGACGGCGTCGAAGGCCTCCGGCCCGAGGACGCCCTTGCCCGACCACGTTCCGCGGGCGAGGAGCTCCAACGCGACAACCGGATTGACCGCGGTCTGCCAGACGACCGCCTGCGAGCCGTATTCGCGCATCGACCAGTCGTTGTCGACGACGTGGTAGAGGTAGACCTGCCGGGGGTTGCCGTCCAAGCCCGTCCCCTTGACCCAGGTGCCGGCGCAGGTCTTCCCATGCATCCGGTCGCCGAGGGTGGCCGGATCCGGCAGGCACGCGGCGACGACATCGCGCGGCGAGACCTCAACGCCCCCGACCCGGACCTTCTTCGTCGAGTCGAGGCCGAGCTTGTGGATCGTCTTGAGGACGCCGATGAACTCGTCGCCGAGGCCGTACTTGAAGGTGACCCGCTTCGCCTTGACCCAGCGCGGGACGAGGAGGACCTCCTCGTGCTCGACGTTGACGCACTCGACCGGGCCGATGCCCTCGGGAAACTCGAACGTCTCGGGCTCGCTGAAGGGCGGCGTCGTGTACCAGCCCCGGCCGGCCTCCCAGATCGCCGGCGGGTTGAGGCACTCCTCGATCGTGGTCCAGATCGAGAACGACGGCGCGAAGGCGTAGCCGTCGACGACGAGGTTCGCCCCGTCCCGGATGCCGACCTCTTCGATCTCCGAGAAGAGGTGGTCGGCCGCGTAGCGCGCAAAGACATCGGACAGGCCCGGCTCCACGCCGATCCCGACGAGGGCCAGCCGGCCCGCCGCCTCCCAGGCCGGCGCCTGGGCGAACTGCTCGTCGCCGAGCTTCAGGCCGGCCAGCGCATGCGGCTGCTCCGGATGTGGCGTTGACAGCGACATCGCCATGTCGAGGTAGGTCACGCCGGCGGCCGCGCAGCCGTTGAAGATCGGCATGACGAGGCGCGGATCGACCGCGTTCAGGACATGCGTGATCCGCTGCTCCCGGATCAGTGCGGCGACGGCGACCGCATCCGAGGCGTCGACCCTGGCCGCCGAGACCCGGGGGTCCCCCGCGCGAGCGACCGCCGCCTCCGCTCTCGCGAGGTCGTAGTCCGCCACGACGATGTGCTCGAAGAAGTCCCGGCGGAGTGCCGTGGGGACGAAGGCACTGCCGACGCCGCCGGCGCCGATGACGAGGATGCGCATGTGGCGCATGGTGCCCGACTTCGGGTCATCCGCGCCCGGGTCAGGCGGCCCGGGCGGATCGGGCCGGGTAGCATGCTCGCGTGAGCGAGCGCCTCCGCCTCGAACGGTCCGGCCCGGGCGAGGTCGTCGCCCGGGTCACCCTGGCGCGGCCGGACGTCCACAACGCGTTCGACGCGTCGCTCATCGCCGAGCTCGCCGCGACGTTCGGCGCCCTCGCCCGTGAGGAGGCGGCGGGCCTCCGGGCCGTGGTCCTCGCCGGCGAGGGAGCGTCCTTCTGCGCCGGAGCCGACATCGCCTGGATGCGGGCCGCGATGCAGCTCGACGTCGAGGGCAACGAGCAGGACGCCATGGCGATGGCCGACATGTTCGATGCCGTCGACACCTGCCCGGTCCCGGTGATCGCCCGCGTCCATGGCGCGGCCCTCGGCGGCGGGATGGGCCTGTGCGCCGTGGCCGACATCGTCATCGCCGAGTCGGGCGCGAAGTTCGGGTTCACGGAGACGCGCCTCGGCATCCTGCCGGCGGTGATCGCCCCCTTCGTGATCGCCAAGATCGGCGAGTCCAACGCCCGGGCGCTCTTCCCCGGCGGGCGCCGCTTCGATGCGATGCGCGCACAACGAATCGGGCTCGTCCACGAGGTCGTCGAGGGCGCCGCTGCGCTCGACGCTGCCGTGGATGCGGCGGTGGCGGACATCCTGGCCGCCGGCCCGACGGCCGCTCGTGCCGCGAAATCCATCGTCCGCGAGGTCCGCGGGCTCGGCCACGGGTCGTCGAAGTGGCACACTGCCCGGGTCATCGCCCGCCAGCGGTCGTCGGCCGAGGCCCAGGAGGGGTTCGGGGCGTTCGTCGAGAAGCGGCGCCCGGCCTGGCAGCCCGGGGAGCCGGACTGACCGGGCCGTGACGGACCTGCCCTGAGGCGCCGCGCGCACACACGCTTGCCGGTTGCCGGATGCGGGGCCGAATGCGACAATCGCGTCACGACATGCCCGAAGAGTTGAGCCCGAGCCAGGCGGCGGCGCGCATCGGGACCTCGACGCGCTCGGTGCAACGATGGATCGCCACGGGCGCCTTGCCCGCACGGCGGGTCGGGGGACGTTGGCGTGTCGCGTCTGACGTATTAGACGCGTTCAGCACGCTCGATCGCCTCCAGGGGGCCGTGGGATCCCCGGTGCCGGGTTCGTCCGTCCCGGGCCCGCCCATCAGGCGCCTCTTCGTGGCAAACCGCGGGGAGATCGCCCGCCGCATCTCCCGGACCTGCGACCGGCTCGGGATCGCCGTGATCGTGCCCCGCACGGACGGACCCGAGGCTCTCGACCTCCTCGACAGCGGCGCCACCGTGGCCGCGGCCACGGTGGCGGGCGCCGATGCGGTCCACCCGGGCTTCGGCTTCCTGGCCGAGAACGCCGACTTCGCGGAGGCGGTGGTCGCGGCCGGCATCCGCTGGGTCGGTCCGCCGGCCGCGGCGATCCGGGCGATGGGCGACAAGGCGGCCGCACGCCGCCTCGCCCGCGACCTGGGCGTCCCGGTCATTCCCGGCTATGACGACGCGGGCCAGGCGGACGACGCCCTCCGCGCCGCGGCCGCAAGCATCGGGCCGCCGCTCCTCGTCAAGCCGGCGGCCGGCGGCGGCGGCAAGGGCATGCGGATCGTTCGCACCCTCGAGGGCTTCGAGGATGTCGTCGCGGCCGCCCGACGGGAGGCCCGTGCTGCCTTCGGTGACGAACGGCTGATCCTCGAGCGACTCGTGGAGGGAGCCCGTCATGTCGAGATCCAGGTCCTTTTCGACGCGGCGGGCCACGGCATCCACCTGGGTGAGCGTGATTGCTCCGCCCAGCGGCGGCACCAGAAGGTCCTCGAGGAATCGCCGTCGCCGGGGCTCGACGCGAGGCTTCGAGCACGCCTCGGGGGCTGGGCCCTCCAGCTCGCGTCGGCCGTCGGCTATGTGGGTGCCGGCACCTGCGAGTTCCTCGTCACCGACCGCGGCGAGGCCTTCTTCCTGGAGATGAACACCCGCCTCCAGGTCGAGCACCCCGTCACCGAGCTGGTCACGGGCCGCGACCTCGTCGCGGATCAGCTTCGGATCGCGGAGGAGAGGCCACTCGACGTGGACCAGGCGGGCATCGATGCCGCTCGAGCCCTCGGCGGCCATGCGGTCGAGGTTCGACTCTAGGCCGAGGATGCCGAGGACGGCTTCCTGCCGGCGACGGGCCGCGTCGAGCGCCTCCGCTGGCCGGCAGGGGCCGGGATCCGGGTGGATGCCGGAATCGACGAGGGCGACGAGGTCACCGGCCGCTTCGATCCGATGCTGGCCAAGCTCATCGCCCACGGCGCCGACCGGGCGGCGGCGCTGGAGCGCCTCACGGCGGCCCTCGATACGACGCTGGTCCTGGGGCTCACGACCAACCTCCGCTTCCTGCGCTGGCTGGTCCGCCAGCCGGTCGTCCGCGACGGCCAGGTCCGGATCGACACCCTCGAGCGGATCTGGCCGCCCGATGACTGGGCCGCGCGCACGACCATCCCCGACGTCGCCTGGCAGGCCGCTGCCCGGGCGCTCGGCGTGGGCGGCTGGCGGCTCAACGCCCCGGCGCGCGTCCGGCTCGTCGCCGTTGACGGGACGGAGTCAACGGTCACGCCGGGAGGCGCCGAGATCGAGTCGCCGCCAGTCGCCGTTGCCTCGGGCGTCGCCCACGTCGATGTCGGCGGACGGAGCATCGCCATCACGGTCGCGCCCCCACCGGACGTCGACCGGGCCGCCCGGGCGGCCGGCGCCCACCACGCAGGCGGGCCGATGGAAGTCCTGTCGCCGATGCCGGGCAGCGTCGTGACGGTCCATGTTGGGAACGGGGCGCTGGTCGCCGCCGGGGATCCGATCGTGACCCTCGAGGCCATGAAGATGGAGCACGTCGTGGCCTCGCCGGTCGACGGGCGGATCGACGGGCTCGCCGTTCGCCGCGGGGACCAGGTGCAGCGCGGCCAGTCACTCGCGATCGTGGAGCCGTAATCCCGGCGGGCGAGCAGCAAATCGGCGCCCTCGTCACTCCGAGAGACACTCCCGGCACGAACGAATGTGGTCGGTGCCGAGTTCCTGCCGGGACGGCTCGAAGTCGACAATCGTCGTGCTCGTTCATCTGGGGATCGTCACCCGGAGTGACCTGGCACCAGGTAGGTGACCGCGCTACCCTCTCCACGATGAACGCGACTCCCAAGCACGATGCCAGCCAGCTTCCCGACAGTCGCGACGCCCTGCTCGTCCTCCATCAGGCGGCCCGTCGCCGCCGCGACGCCGCTCCGCTGCTGAGCGAGGAGCGGGCCGAGGCCACCGAGGAGATCGCGCGCATCGAGGTCCACATCGCCCGCATCGAGCGGGCGATGGACCCACCGCTCGTCTGACGAGCGGATCGACCGTCCCCACGGCCCCCGATCGAGCCGCCGTGGCCGACCGCGTCCGCATCTACGAGGTCGGACCGCGCGACGGGCTCCAGAACGAGGCCACGGCCGTCCCCCTCGAGGCCAAGCTCCGCTACATCGAGCTCCTGGTCGCGGCCGGGCTCCGGGAGGTTGAGGCGTCGAGCTTCGTGGCCCCGAAGGCGATCCCCCAGCTGGCCGACGCGGACGACCTCCTGCCGCGGCTCCCGGCCTCGTCCGGGGTCCGGTTCCCGGTCCTGATCCCGAACATGCGAGGCATGGAACGAGCCGAGGCGGCCGGCGCGCAGGCCCTCGCTGTCTTCACGGCTGCGACGGATGCGTTCACGGAGCGGAACATCGGGATGACGGTTGCGGCGTCCCTCGAGGCCTTCTCCCCGGTCCTCGCGCGTGCCGCCGACCTCGGCTGGTGGCGGCGGGGCTATGTCTCGACCGCATTCGGCTGCCCGTACACGGGCGCGGTCGCGCCCCGTCGGGCCGTCGAGGTGGCCCTCCGCCTCCTCGACCTCGGCGTGGACGAGGTCTGCTTCGGCGACACGATCGGGGTCGGCGTCCCGAACCAGGTCCAGGCCCTCGTGGACGCCTCGATGGCCGCCGGGATCCCGCTGGAGCGGATCGCCTTCCACTTCCACGACACGCGGGGGACGGCGCTCGCCAACGTCCTCGCCGGACTCGCCGCCGGGATCCGCTGCTTCGACGCGTCGGCGGGCGGGACGGGCGGCTGTCCCTATGCCCCGCGGGCCGCGGGCAATCTCGCCACGGAGGACCTCGTCTACCTCCTCGACGCCTCGGGCTACGACCACGGCGTCGACCTCGCCGGGGTCCTGGCAGCCGCGCGGTACATCACGCAGGTCCTCGGGAGGCCGCTCGCCTCGAAGGTCGGGCAGGCCGGTGGCTGGGATCCGGCCACCGGCGCCGCCACGGCGCGAGCGTGACGACCGGTCCGTTGCTAGCATCCCGCGAATGAACGGCATCGTGCTCGTCCTGAATCAGGACTACGAGCCGCTGAACGTGACCAACCTTCCGCGGGCGTTCCGGCTCGTCTTCGGCGAGAAGGCCGAGGTTCTCGAGTACGACCACCAGATGATCCGGACGCCCCGCGAGGTCTTCCGGGCGCCGTCGGTCATCCGGCTCCAGCACCACATCCGCCGGCCGCGTCCGCGGGTGAAGCTGACCCGGCGCGAGATCTTCACCCGGGACGACCACCGCTGCCAGTACTGCGGCCGGCAGTCGCACGACCTCACCCTCGACCACGTCGTCCCGCGCCACCGCGGCGGCGGCCACACCTGGGAGAACCTCGTGGCGGCCTGCAAGCCGTGCAACCACCGCAAGGGCGGCAAGCTCCTCGACGAGGCGCGACTCCGGCTCGTCCGCGTCCCGTTCGAGCCGCGCAGCGACGTCTACTCGCTGTTCACGCCGTACCTCGCCGACGAGCGCAACGAGACGTGGCGCGACTACCTCTTCCTGGGTCGGCACTGACCGGGCAAGGGCGCGAGCGCGGGGTGGCGATCCCCTCGGACGTCCTCGCGCTCATCGAGGCGCTCCGGGCCGCCGGCCACGCCGCCTGGGTCGTGGGCGGCTCGCTCCGCGACAACCTCGTGGGGCGGACGCAGGCCGACTGGGACATGGCCACCGACGCCCGTCCGGAGCGGATCGTCGAGCTCTTCCCGGGCGCCGTCTACGAGAACCGCTTCGGGACCGTCGCGGTCCGTCGCGGCGAGGAGACGTTCGAGATCACCACCTTTCGGAGCGATCACGACTACGCCGACTTCCGGCGGCCCCACCGGGTCGAGTTCGGCGAGGCGATCGAAGTCGACCTCGCCCGGCGCGACTTCACGGTGAACGCGATGGCCTGGGGCGGACGGCCGGGCGAGCCGCTCGGGCTCGTCGACCCGTACGGCGGTCGGGCGGACCTCGACCGAGGCCTCCTCCGGGCGGTGGGCGAGCCGGAAGCCCGCTTCGGCGAGGACGCGCTGCGGATGATCCGGGCGGTCCGGCTCGGGGCCACCCTCGGGTTCGCGATCGAGCCGGCGACCCTGGCCGCGATCGAGGCCCGGGCCGATCTCGTCCGCCACCTGTCCGGCGAGCGGATCGCCGCCGAGCTGGAGAA
>JACQEH010000208.1 GCA_016200675.1 Chloroflexota bacterium
CTCGGTGGCAACCACACTGGGGCCATCGCCTACAACATCGCCCACAACTGGTTCACGGGCGGGGTCGTGCTCGGGCTGGGGCTGGTGCTCTCGGTCCCGGCCCTGGCCATGGCCGGGATCATCCTCGTCGCCCACGTGGGCATGGACCGCATCCTAGGCTATGGCCTGAAGTACCCGACGTCCTTTCAGGACACGCACCTCGGGCGCATCGGACGGCGCTGAGGGCTGGTCCCGGGCCGCGGGCCGCGCTTCAGTCGTCCGGCGAGAGGTCGCCCCAGCGCTGGATCCGATCGATCGTGATCCGGATGATCGGCCGTGTCTCGAGGTCGTGGGTAGCGTACTGCGGGTACTTCAGCCGGAGCATCTCGAGGGCTGCGGCGTGCTCGGCCCGCTCGTGCGGTTCGGGTTCGAGCAGGCGTCCCCGTCCAGTCAGGCGCACCCAGCCGAGGCGGGCCCAATCCTCGGACCAGCGATCCACGAGCAAAGTGGCCGAGGGCAGGACGAGGAGGTCGCGTACCCGTCCCAGCCCCCGTGGATCGAGCGACGCCTTGGGTTTCTCGTCGACCGGCGAGTAGACGACGGCCCGGCCGAGGTCGTCGGCGGCGTCGGCGAGGACGAAGCAGACGGGCACGAGACGGGGTTCGCCATCGGGCCGGATCGTCGCCAGGACGGCCCGACGAGCGGAGGCGATGAAGGCCTGCTCGGTCGCGGTCAGGATCGTGTCTTCCATGGCGCCAGACTACACTCCGGCCGTGACGGCCCCACTCGATCCCACCCTGCCGGCGCGCCACCTGACGAGCACCAAGGTGGTCGCCGTTCGCGGTGCCGAGCTCGAGGTTCGGGACGACATCGTGGTCGGCGAGGAGCCCCTCGAGATCCGCGCGGCGGGCCCCCGCCAGGAGCCGGTCGATGTGGCGGTCACGATGCGGACGCCCGGTTTCGAGGCCGACCTCGCGATCGGCTTCCTGACGACCGAGGGCCTCCTCGACGGCAACGAGATCCTGGGCGTCGATGTCGGGGATCCGGGCTTCATGGCCGAGCCCGATGACGCCGTCCTGGTCCGCCTCGCCCGGCGGTTCGATCCGTCACGCGTCGCCGAGCGCCACTTCGTCGCGACCGCGTCGTGCGGCATCTGCGGCAAGGCCTCGATCGACGAGGTCGCCGTCCGGGCCGAGCCGTTGCCGAAGGGCCTGCCGGTCGTCGCCCGCTCGGTGATCCTGTCGCTGCCCGACCGTCTGCGGGGTGCCCAGGCCGCCTTCGAGCGGACCGGCGGCCTGCATGCGGCCGGCCTGTTCGAGACCGACGGGCGCCTCGTGGCCGTTCGGGAGGACGTCGGACGCCACAACGCCCTCGACAAGGTCATCGGCTCGCGCGTCCATGCCCGGGAGCTGCCCCTCTGGGACCGCCTCCTGATGGTCTCCGGCCGGGTCAGCTTCGAGATCGTCCAGAAGGCCGCGGTGGCCGGCATCCCGATCATCTGCGCCGTGTCGGCGCCGTCGGACCTCGCCATCCGGCTGGCCGACCGCCTGGGCGTGACGCTCGTCGGATTCCTCCGCGGCGACGGCTTCAACGTCTACGCCCACGACGTCCGGATCGACCTCCGCGACCTCATGGCCGGCTGATCCGGCCGGTGTCAGCGCTCGACGACGCGCCCAAGGTCCAGTGCGAGGATCGCGCGTCGTGGCGGGCGTGGCTCGAGGCCAACCACGCGACCGCTCCTGGTGCCTGGCTCGTGACGTGGCGGGCCCGCTCGGGCCGGCCGGTGCTCGACTACGAGGCCGCGGTGGAGGAGGCGCTCTGCTTCGGGTGGGTGGACAGCACGGGTGGGCGCCTCGATGACGATCGCGGCAAGCTCTACTTCGCGCCACGGAAGGCGCGCAGCGCCTGGGCCGCCACGAACAAGGCTCGGATCGAGCGGCTCATCGCCGACGGGTTGATGGCGCCCGCGGGCCTCGCCGCCATCGAGCGAGCCAAGGCGAACGGCTCGTGGACGGTGCTCGACAGCGTCGAACGGATGGAGGTGCCGGCCGACCTAGCCGTGGCGCTCGACGCTCGGCCGCCGGCGGCCGCGAACTTCGCGGCCTTCCCGGCCGGTGCCCGGAAGCAGGTCCTCGCCTGGGTCGCCTTCGCCCAGCGAGCCGAGACGCGGGCGGCGCGCATCGCGCAGGTCGCCGAGGCGGCCGAACGGAACCAGCGGATCCGAGGCTGACGCCATGTCGCGCCTTGCGTGGGGGGCGTGGATTCGTGCGGCGCATCATGCCGCGACCATAGAAGTAGGGCGCGACGCTCGTTTCACTGACCGCTGCGCACCGAATCCTGCTCCGACCCCGAAACCGAGCCGTCGTCCACGCCGCCGCGCACGATTCATTGACCGTGGGTCACGATTGAGCCGGGCGGGCACGCCCGGTAGGCGCGCCGCGCGCGCCCGGCACCGACCCTCAGCCGCGTCGGCGTTCGTTCGTGAACTCGAAGCCGAAGCGGCCCTTGATGCAGAGATGGCCCTCGGTGACCGAGGAATCCATGGGCGACGTGACCTTCACGATCGTGTTGTCCTGGACGTGCAGGTCGAGGGCGCAACCCACGCCGCAATACGGGCAGATCGTCGAGGTCGTCGTCTGGGCCGCCTCGTCCCAGGTGCCGGCCTCGCGCATCTCGTGCTCCGAGCGGAACATCAGGGCACCGGTCGGGCAGACGCCGATGCAGTTGCCGCAGTAGACGCACGCGGAATCGGGCAGGGGCGTCGCCCATTCGGTCGAGATCCGGGCATCGAAGCCGCGACCGGCCACGGCGATCGCGAACGTGTTCTGGGCGTCCTCGCCGCAGGCCTCGACGCACTTGTAGCAGAGGATGCACTTCGAGTAGTCGCGGACGTAAAGGTTGTTGTCGACCTTCACGGGCTGCGCGACCGTCGCCGCCTGCGCGGCCTCGGCATCGGCCGGGGCGTGATGGTGACCGGCCGCGTGGGCGTCGCGTGTTCCCGCCTCAGCCGCCGCGGCCGGAGCCCCGAACCGCCCGGCATCCGCCCCGTACCGCTCCATCCAACGGGCGAGGTCGCCGTCCGGCTCCCGCTCGCCCGCCAGCGACAGGTCCACCGATGAGCCCAGGAATTCCAGGACGAGCTTCCGCGAATGGCGAACGCGCTCCGATTCCGTCTGGATCTCCATGCCCGCCTCGACCTTGCGAGAACAGGCCGGGACGAGGACCCGGGACCCCGTGACCTCGACCACGCAGACCCGGCAGACGTTGACCGGGGCCAGGTTCTCGAGGTAGCAGAGCGTCGGCAGGTCCAGGCCCTGGGCCCGGGCGGCCTCCAGGATCGTGGTACCCATCGGAACCGTAACCTCGACGCCGTCGATGGTGAGCGTGACGGGCGCCGGCACCGTCACGGCCGGGGCCTCGGGTGTGTGCGTGGCCCGGGCGGGCGGCGTCGTGAAGATGGCCTCGATGCGCGGCGACATCGGCGGCGCGGGGACCCGGACGGTCGGCTGGTGCTCGGCGGTCACCGGCCCACCAGCTCCGGCTGCCGGAAGGCCGACTCGATCGCCGAGCTGGCCGTCTGTCCGAGACCGCAGATGCTGGCATCCCGCATCGCCCGGCCGATCTCGCCCAGCAGGGCCAGCTCCTCGGCGCGCGAACGGACCTCGACCCCGTCAGCAAGGCGGGCCAGCTGCTCCTCCTGCCGGACGGTCCCGACCCGGCAGGGGACGCACTGGCCGCAGGACTCGTCGCGGAAGAACGCGGCGATGCGGCGGAGGGCGCCGACCATGTCGGCGGTCTCGTCGAAGACCATGACGACGCCCGACCCGAGCGTCGCGCCGATGGCCCGCGTCCCCTCGAACGTCAACGGGACGTCGAGCGCGTCCGTCCCGACGAAGACCCCGGCCGCCCCGCCCAGGAGGACGGCTCGGATCGCGCGCCCGCCGGGAACGCCACCACCGAGCGTGAGCAGCTCCCGGAGCGTCGTCCCGAAGGGGACCTCATAGACGCCGGGCCGGACCACGTTGCCCGACAGGCAGAAGAGCTTCGGTCCGGTGGAGCCCTCGGTGCCGAGGGTCGCGTAGCGCGCCCCGCCGCCGCGCCCGTCCCCGTCGCCGAGGATGAGCAGCACGTTGACGAGCGTCTCGACGTTGTTGACCGCGGTCGGGGCGCCGAAAAGGCCGACCTCCACGGGGAAGGGTGGCTTGTTGCGCGGCTCGCCGCGCCGGCCCTCGATCGACTCGAAAAGGGCCGTCTCCTCGCCGCAGATGTACGCACCGGCCCCGCGCCGGATCTCGATGTCGAACGACCAGCCCGAGCCGGCGACGTCCGGGCCAAGGTAGCCGGCCGCCCGGGCCGCGCCGATCGCCGTCGACAGGCGGGACTCGGCGAGGGGGTACTCGCCACGGATGTAGAGGTACCCGCGGGCGGCCCCCGTGGCGAAGCCCTCGATCGTCATCGCCTCGACGAGCCCGAACGGGTCGGCCTCCATCAAGATGCGGTCCTTGAACGTGCCGGGCTCCGACTCGTCGGCATTGCACACGACGTAGTGGGGCTGGGCGGATTGCGCCCGTACGGCGGCCCACTTGCGGCCGGTCGGAAAGGCCGCGCCGCCGCGGCCGACGAGCTTCGCGGCCGAGATCTCGGCGATCGTCGCCTCCGGGCCCATGGCCAGCGCATTGGCGAGCGCGCGATAGCCGCCGTTGGCAAGGTAGTCGTCGAGCGAGCCGGGATCGACGACGCCGACCCGCGCCAGGAGGCGGAGCCCCGCCGACCCGGCCTGTGGCACGGATGCCGTGATCGCGGCCGGCACGGGTCGCGCGCCGCCTGGCACCCCTCCGCCGGCGCCGAGCGCGCCTTCAAGTCGTCCCACGATCCCGGCGACGTCGACCGGCGCGAGCTCGTCACGGACCGGCTCCGCCCCGGCGACCGTGACCAGCGCCGCAGGCGCCTGCTCGCAGCGCCCGAGGCACGGGCTGCGGAGCCAGGTCATCGTCGCGTCGCGGGCCGGGGCGCCGGCCGGGCCGAGCGCCCGCTCGAGATCCTCGCAGACCCCTTCCGCCCCGGCCAGCCGGCAGGCGATGTCGTCGCAGACATGGGCCACGGCGGCCGGGCGCGGGGTCGTGGCCAGGAGGGCGTAGAAGGTCGCCACGCCATACGCCTCGGCGGGCGGCACGGACAGCCGCCGGCAGACGTAGTTGAGTCCCGGCTGGCTGATCCGCCCGACGCGATCCTGGAGGGCGTTGAGGGCCGGCAGGAGCTGGTCGCGCCGGCTGCGAGCCTCGTGGCCGCCGCGGGCGACGTGGCCGTCGGTTCGCGAATCGCGTCCTCCGCCGGACCAGCCCGACTCGGCCGGACCGAGGACGGCGTCGACAGCGTCGCGTTCGACCGGGGACGCGAGGGGCCCGATCACGTGGAGGTCCATGCGCCCCGAGTGTAGCCCGCGGACCCGGGAATCGAATGGCCCCCGGACGAGCCGGGGGCCATTCGTTGCGAAGATCGGGCAGTTACGCCTGGTCAGCCGCCTGGACGTTCGTCGCGCGCGGGCCCTTGGGGCTCGCCTGGACGTCGAACTTCACCGTCTCGCCGCCGTTGAGGCGATCGAAGCTGAGCGGTGCCTGGAGCGAGTCGCGATGGAAGAAGTATTCCTTCCCGTCCTCGGCGGCGATGAAGCCGAAACCGCGGTCGGCGACGACCTTCTTGATGTTTCCTGTGGTCACGATGACCCCTATCTGTCTTCTCGAACCGATCTGCGGCGCACGGCCCGTTCGAGAAGCAGGTCGACCACGCGAAGCACTGTCGCGTACTGCGACAACCGGCTAAGCGTACGCCCGATCCCGATTCGATGGGCTGCCGGGCCCCTGAGGCTCCAGGATCGTGCGCGGTCAGCTTCCTGGGGCGCGGTACTGCACGCCGATCCCCCGTGCCTCGTCGACCTCAGCCGCCGTCAGGAGGACGGTCGTCGAGACGCCGGCGGCGCCGCTCGCTGAAACGCTCGTTGCGATCGCGGCCGCGGCCGCGTTGCTTGGCAGGTCGGCGATCAGCACGAAGTCGTCATCCCCGAAGGCCCAGTAACACGTCTCGACCCGCCCGCCGACGCTGGCGGTAACGGCATCCATGGCCTTGACTCGATTGGCGGCTCCCTCTTTCAGGACGCCCTGGATGCCTGCCTGAGTGTAGTGGGCGCGGAACAGGAAGTGGGCCATCACCGATCCTCCATGGACGCCCCGGGTCATCAATCGCCCGGCTGGCGGGTGAGCATCGTCGCCGCGCGCCGCGTCCGCGTCAACGGTGGTGCGAGCGCTCAACGGCCGGGCTCACCTCCCCAACGGGCGGGATCGGGCGCTCAACCGGCGGGGACGGGCGCCCCGAGCTTCTCGATCCGGATGGCCGTGGCCTTGAACTCGGCCGTGCCGGACTTCGGGTCGGTGGCGTCGATGGTCAGGAGGTTGACCGCCACGTCGTCCTGGAAGTGGAAGGTCATGAAAGTCAGGCCGGGACGGAGCCCCGGGTCGGTCCGGATCGGGACCTCGACCTGGCCACGCCGCGAGACCACGCGCACCCGCTCGCCCTCCGTGAGCCTCAAGCGGGCGACGTCCTCCGGCGACATGTCGAGCGACTCGCCACGACGGAGGGGCGAAGTGAAGGACCCCGTCTGGACTCCGGTGTTGTAGGAGTCGAGTCGACGGCCCGTGGTCAGCCGGATCGGGAAGTCGTCGTCCAGGCGATCGACCGGCGGATCGTGATCGACGGCCACGAAGGGGACGCGGCTGCCCGGGACCGGGTCCTCCCAGAGCCGGGAGTGGAGGAACAGCTCGCCCGGATGGGTCTCGTCCCAGCACGGCCACTGGATGCCGCCGAGTGCCTCGAGCCGCGCGTAGGTCATGCCCTGGTGGACGGGCGACAGCGACCGGACCTCGTCCCAGATCCGCTCGGCGGAGGGCTCGCCCCAGTCGTGGCCCATCCGCCGGGCCAGCTCGAAGATGATCCAGAGGTCGTCGCGGGCCTCGCCCGGCGGGTCGAGCGCCTTTCGGACTCGCTGGACGCGCCGTTCGGAGTTCGTGACCGTCCCCTCGGATTCAGCCCAGGCCGCGGCGGCCGGCATGACGACGTCGGCGAGCTCCGCGGTGGCGGTCAGGAAGAGGTCCTGGACGACCATGAAGTCGAGGCCGCCCATGAGCTGCTTCGCCCGCTGCTGGTCCGCCTCGGACTGGACCGGGTTCTCGCCGATGACATAGGCGGCGCGGAGCTCGCCGCGTTCCATGGCGTCGAACATCTGGCTGAGATGCCAGCCCTTCTTCGGCGGGACGGGCACGCCCCAGGCCGCGTCGAACTTCTCCCGCAGCGGCGCGTTCTCGACGTGCTGGAAGCCCGGCAGGCGATCCGGCAGGGCGCCCATGTCGCCGCCGCCCTGGACGTTGTTCTGGCCACGGAGCGGGTTCAGGCCGCTGCCGTACCTTCCGACGTGACCAGTCAACAGGGCGAGGTTGATCAGGGCGAGGACGTTGTCGACAGCGTTGTGGTGCTCCGTGATGCCGAGGGTCCAGCAGATCATCGCCTTCTCGGCGCCGGCGTAGGCGTGAGCCAAGTCCCGGATGGCGTCGCCGGGGACGCCGGTCTCGCGCTCCGCGTACTCGAGGGTGTAGCTCTCGACCTTGTCCCGGTAGGCCTCGAAGTCGAAGGTCGCCCGGGCGATGAACTCCTCGTTGGCGAGGCCCGCGTGGATGATCTCCCGGCCGATGGCATTGGCCAGGGCGATGTCGCTGCCGACGTCGAGGCCCAGCCAGACGTCGGCCCACTCGGCCGAGCTCGTCCGGCGCGGGTCGACCGCATACATGCGGGCGCCATTGCGGACGCCGCGCAGGAGGTGATGGAAGAAGATCGGATGCGTCTCTCGGGCGTTGCTGCCCCAGAGAACGATCAGATCGGTCTCCTCAGCCTCTCGATATGAGCTGGTTCCACCACCAGCGCCGAAGACGGTCGCCAGACCGGCGACAGACGGGGCGTGTCAGGTGCGGTTGCAGCTGTCGATGTTGTTGCTGCCCAGGACCGTCCGGGAGAACTTCTGGGCCGCGAAGTTGACCTCGTTGGTCGCCTTGCTGCAGCTGAAGACCCCGAAGGGCGCCGGCGCGTCCGGGAGCCGATGGGCCCCGGCCGCGCGGAAGGCCGCGACGGTCCGATCGAGCGCCTCGTCCCAGGTCGCGGGGCGGAGCTCGCCGCCCTTCGTCTCGCGGACGAGGGGCTGGGTCAGGCGAACATACGACTTCGGCAAGGGGCTCTGCCTCCGCGCTGTGCGCCCCGCGGCTGCGGGGCGCGTCGTTCGTCGCCGGCCGGATGGCCGACGGCGCGAGTGTAGCGCTGCGTCGAATTGAGCGGCCCCCA
>JACQEH010000209.1 GCA_016200675.1 Chloroflexota bacterium
GGCCCATGCCCATGAAGTTCATCTTGGAGAGCTTCCGGTGGCTGATCCCCGGCCGCTGCATGAAGGCCAGCATCTTCTGCATCCAGTTCTCACCGGTGATGCGCCTGCTGTCCTTGACGAACGTCTGGAGGCCCCAGAAGGTGAGGAACATCTTGGTGTTGACCCCGCTCGCGGCGGCGGTCGTGGCCAGGATGAGCGAGGCCCATGTCTTCTCGAGATCCCCGCTGTAGCAGATGATCACGAAGTCGCGGCCCTTGACGTTGCCGTCGGCGTCGAGCAGCGGGGCCGGCGAGGCGGCCGCGGCGGCGCCCGCGATAGCGGCGGTGACAGGATCGAGGCCGGTTGGTCGGTCGGTGACGAGGGTCATGGCAGCCGCCCTCACTTCCGCCGGATGACAAAGCGGTAGACCGCCCCATCCGTGCTCTGTTCCACGAGGTCGTTGCCCGTGGAGCGGCACCAGGCCGCGAAATCCTTGGTCGAGCCAGGATCCGTCGCGAGGACCTCGATGAGGGCCCCGGAGGCGGCCGGCTTGATGGCCTGCGCCGTCTTGACGATCGGCATCGGGCACGAGAGCCCCCGGGCGTCGACCCGGACTGCGATCTCGGCGAGTTCCATGGGTGTACTCCTTCCCCGACCGGTCGGCCCGATCGGACAACTCCGACTAGATGAAGACGAGCTGGCCCTCCCCGGCGTTCAGATAGAAGGCGGTCACGCCCTCCACGCCGTCGACGAGCGGGTCGAGGTCCATCGCCTCGATGCCGAGGAGGTCCATCGACAGCGAGCAGGCCTGGATGTCGACGCTGCCGAGGTCCTTGGCCTGGCGAAGGGTCTCGGCCCAGCTGGCCTGGCCGGCGCTGCGAAGGGTATCGACGTGGACGCGGCCGTCGGGTCCGGCCTCCGGCGCGAGGCCGTGGTCGCGGTCGATCCGGTCGCGGCGGAAGGCATCGAGGGCCCAGTACTGGAGGAAGACGTTGACGGGCTTGCCGAGCGCCGCGGCGCCGGCCGCCAGGATCGCGGCGGCCTGGAGCTTGTCGTCCGTCCCCGAGAACAGGACCAGGTTGATCGTTTCGTCCATGAGGTGCTCCTTCTAGTACCCGGCGGCGAGCTCGAGCGCGGCCAGCTCGTGGGCGGTGGTGGCGTCCTCCGGCGCGGCGGCCAGCCGGCCGAGCCGGCTGAAGCGCCGTTCGAGGACCCGGCGCATGACGTCGCAGGCAACCATGACGTCGGGATCGGAGAGGCGATAGCGGACCTCGCGGCCGTCGCGTTCGGCCTCCACGACGCCGGCCGTGCGCATGACCGCCAGGTGCTGGGACACGTTGGGCTGGCTCGCGCCGACCGCGGCCGCCAAGCGACCGACCTCGCACGGCCCATCCGCCAGGAAGTGGAGGATCTCGAGGCGGCGGGGGCTGGCGAGGACCTTCAGGACCTCGGCCTGGTGGATCGTGATCTCGTCCATGGCTGCAGCATGCGATCGATGCGCATGTGCGCATGAGTGCCGCTCAGCAGGTTTCGGAGGGCCGAGCGCGGGCCTGCGGCGGGCTGGTCGGCCCGGGCCGTCCGGGCGTCGATTCACGGGCCGGTCGGCCTTGCCGCTGGCCGTGCACCGCTCGGTCCCAGCCCCGCGTCAGAGTGAGCGGTTCGCGATCTCGATCTCGCGCGTCGTGAACCGGATCAGCCGGGCAAGGCGATCTGGGTCCAGGCGTTCGCAGGCCCAGTCCCAGTGGATCGAGATGATGTCGCCGGCCACGGCCGCGTCAAGGAAGGAGGCGCCGTCCCACCAGGCCCTGATCCGCTCCGCCCGGGCCGGGCCGATCCGCAGCTTCCCCGCGCCGAGCTCGAGGGGCACGGCCGAGACGACCAGCCAGTCGCCGTCGCGCTCCAGGACGCGGCCCCACCGGATCCGGCACGAATCCATGATCTGGAGGACGCCGTCGAGCTCCCCGGTCCGCAGGAGACCCACCTTCGGGAAGACATCCAGGACGTGGAAGGCGTGGACGGGCACCGCGCCGGCTTCGGGCGTCGCGGCCATCCAGCGCCAGCCGTCGGCGCGGAGGCGGGGCCGGAAACGGACCTCGAGGTTGCGTCCCAGGGCCGCCGGCGAGACCGCCCGCAGGAAGTCGTTGCCGATCCAGTAGGCGTCGACAACCCTGGCGTCGAGCGGGTCGGGGATTCCGTTTGCCTCGGCGATCAGCTCAAGGTATGGCCAGGCACCCTCGAAGTCGCGGGCCAGGTGGCGGAGCGCCCCATCCGACCCGCCGCCGGTGGCCTGCTCGAACAGCTCCTGCGAGGCCTCCGGGCCGCAGTAGCCAAGGCGGTTCGGGCCGAAGGCGTAGCGCGCGAAGCGAATGGGACCGGACGGCGGCGGCGCCGCGGCCGGCCGATCACCGGCGGCAGTCGGAGCGGGGACGCCGAGCACGATCAGCTCGTGGGAGCCGCGGAGGTCGTCTGCGTGGGCGTGGACAGGCCCGCCGCCGTCCTCGACCGCAGCGCCGCGATCGCCATCGCCACCGCGCCGGCGAGGATGAGCAGCTCGCCACCGGCAACCGGCGGGGCCAGGCGCACACCGTTGGCAAGGGCCTGCAGGCCGGCCGTGATCGGCGCCCCGATGACGAGGATCGCCGCGACCAGCGAGGCAGGCGCCCGCCGAAGGGCGGCGAACCACGTCGCCACGTACCCCGAGAGGAGCAGGCCGGTCCCAAGAGCGGCGCCCCACTGGGCGCCCGACAGCCCGGCCACGATGCCGAGCCGGCCGCTGACCGCCAGGAACCCAACCAGGACGATCAGCCCGAAGCCGAGGCGCGCGGCCCCGACGACGGTCGACGGCACGGGCGTGGCCGCGCGGGAAAGGAGGCGCTTCGCGACCACGGACTCGACGGCCCACAGCATCGTGGCCGCGGCGATCATCGACTCGCCGGTCCCCCAGACGACGCCCTTGGGCGGGGCGACGAGGAACTGGCCGGCGAACAGGACCGCCAGCGCCGCCAGCTGGGCCAGCCCGAGTCGCTCGCCGAGGAAGGGCACGGCCAGGAGCGCGACCCAGACGAAGAGCGTCTTGTGGATGAAGGCCGCGGTCGGTGCGCTGGCCTGCGCCAGGCCCGTGAAGAAGAGCAGGAACGGGACGCTGCCGCCGATCAGGCCGATCAGCATCAGCATTCCCCAGGCCCGGCGGTCGAGGGCGCGGATCTCTGCTGGGCGAACCGTGCCGAGGGCGAGTGCCAGGAGCACGACGGCCGCGACCCCGTTCTTCAGGGTCGTGAACACGGCTGCGTCCGGCAGGAGCTTGACCGCCGAGGCGTTGACGAAGATCGAGACACCGCTGATGCTGGCCGTCACGACGGCCAGACCGATCCCCCATCGGAGCCCGTCGGGGACGGCCCGGCGGCGGACGGCGGCGAAGATGGCGGTCATGACAGGTCTCCTTGGTGACGGGGGGCTGGCGTGGGAGGGGCCGTCGCGGCCGCCTCGGCCGCGACGAGCCGAGCCGCGAGGTCGGCGGCATCGGCTGGATCGAGCCGGCGAATGACGTTTCCGGCAGCAAGCAGGACCCAGTCACCGACGGCCACGCGTTCGATTCGGAGCGTCGAGGCGCGGCGCAGGCGACCACGGTCGTCGACAGTGGCGACGTTGTCGCCGGGATCGACGGCGACGACGCGGGCCGGCGTGCCGAGGCACATCAGGCCCGTTCCTCCTGGTACGGCTGTCGGTTCTGCACGGTCCCAGCCTCGCGGCGGGGACGCGCCTGGCGGGAGGGCCGCGGGTCACCTCGGGTGGGGCGGGAGCGCCCCCCTGGACGCGCCATCCGGCCCTCCCGGTCGCGACCGCTGGACGCGCAGTGTCTCAGTGGAGGTACGCGTCCATGACCGTCGCGTCCGAGATCCGATCGCGCGGTACGACCACACCCAGCAGCGGGCCGACGGGTCCTTCCGCGTGGTCGCCGCTCGCCATCGCCGACGACCGGTGCAAGGGCTGCGAGCTCTGCATCGGCGCCTGTCCCCAGCACGTCCTGGCCCTCGACACCGGGGTCGTGAACCCCCTCGGCTATCACCCCATCCGGCTGACCGACCCGGCCGGGTGCACGAGCTGCGCGCTCTGCGCCCGCGTCTGCCCGGACACGATCTTCACGGTCTACGCGCCGCGCAAGGAGGCCTGAGATGGCCATCGACGCCCCTCCGAGCATGGCCGCCGCCGAGCTGACCGCCGAGCAGCGCGCCTCCGTCTGGCCGGCGCGCAGCTCGCAGCGCGTCCTCATGAAGGGCAACGAGGCCATCGCCGAGGCCGCCATCCAGGCCGGCTGCGACGCCTACTTCGGCTATCCGATCACGCCCCAGGCGGAGATCCTCGAGTGGATGGCCCGCCGCATGCCGGAGCTCGGCCGGGTCTTCGTCCAGGCCGAGAGCGAGGTCGCCGCGATCAACATGGCCCTCGGCGCCGCCGCCACGGGGGCGCGGGTCCTGGTCAGCTCCTCGTCACCCGGGATCTCGTTGATGGCCGAGGGCATGTCCTACATGGCCGGCTCGGAGGTCCCGATCGTCCTCGTCAACGTCATGCGTGGCGGTCCGGGCCTTGGCTCGATCGGACCGGCCCAGGGTGACTACTTCCAGATGGTCAAGGGCCACGGGCACGGCGACTACCGGACACCGGTCCTGGCGCCGTCGTCGATCGCCGAGGCGATCGAGCTGGTGCCCGATGCCTTCGAGCTCGCCGAGCGCTACCGGACGCCGGTCGTCGTCCTCACCGACGGCGCCCTGGGCCAGGCGATGGAACCGGTGGCCCCGGCCTATCGCCTCCCGGAGCGGAAGCACCCCGACTGGGTCACCGACGGCGCCGCAGGGCGTCGCCCGCGTGTCGTCCGGTCGCTCCACCTCCGGCCGGAGGACCTCGAACACCACAACCGGCACCTCCAGGCGAAGTACCGGGCCATCGAGAGGTCCGAGGTCCGCTGGGCCGGCGAGATGCTCGAGGACGCCGAGCTCGTGATCGTTGCCTACGGCACCGCGGCCCGGGTCGCCCGGACGGCGATCCGGCGGGCCCGTGAAGCGGGCCTGCGAGCTGGCCTCTTCCGCCCGATCACCCTCTGGCCGTTCCCGTCGAATGCCCTCGCGGAGGTCGCCGCGCACGCGCGCGGCATCCTCGTCGTCGAGCTCTCGGCCGGCCAGATGGTCGAGGATGTCCGCCTCGCGGTCGAAGGCGCCGCCCCCGTCGCGTTCCACGGCCGGACGGGCGGCATGGTCCCGGCGCCGGACGAGGTCCTCGGTGCCCTTCGCCGCCTGTGGGCGGTGACGACGCCGAAGCCAGGCTCGGGATCCGCGTTGCAGCTCGACCGTCCGACGTCCGCGAGCCCCGCCGGCGCCGGAGCACGGCGCCGCTCCGCCCGATCCCTCCCGCCGGAGGTGTCTGCCCGCCGATCCCTGCCGGCGCCCGACGAGGGCGACGAGCCTGCGCTCCAGGAGGTCTGGCAATGACGCTCGAGCCCGCCACCGCCCCCCGCCGGGTGATCGCCGGCCGGCCGGCCCTGCTCGAGGAGAAGGCGTCTCACTACTGCCCCGGCTGCGGCCACGGCGTCGTCCATCGCCTCGTGGCCGACCTCCTCGGCGAGCTCGGCGTGGCCGAGCGGACCATCGCGGTGGCGCCCGTCGGCTGCTCCGTCTTCGCCTACGACTACATCGACGTCGACTGGGTCGAGGCGCCCCATGGGCGCGCTCCGGCCGTGGCGACCGGCATCCGCCGGGTCCGGCCCGAGGCCTTCGTCCTGATGTACCAGGGCGACGGCGACCTCGCCGCCATCGGCACCGCGGAGATCATCCACGCCGCAGCCCGCGGCGAGCGGATCACGGCGATCTTCGTCAACAACGGCATCTACGGCATGACCGGCGGCCAGATGGCCCCGACCAC
>JACQEH010000193.1 GCA_016200675.1 Chloroflexota bacterium
ATCACGACCAGCCCGAGGCGGTACTTGCCGGTCTCCTCGTCCTGCTCCACGAGGCCGCGCCGCTCGAGGGTCGAGAGGAGGCGCGACGCCGTCGACTTGTGGAGCCCCAGGCGTCGAGCCAGCTCGGTGACGCCGGCCTCGCCGGCCGTCTCGCCGAGGGCGAGGAGCAGCGAGGCAGCGCGGTCGACGCTCCGGACGGCGTTGCCCTCGATCGTCATCCCGCCCGCTCGGCCTCCCCGCGCGCGCCGGGGTCGGCGGCATGCGTCCGAGCACGCCCGTCCAGCGCCGCCTTCAGCGACTCCTCGAAGGCGGTCACCGCCCGGTCGACGGAGTCGTCGGCCGCATGGGCTTCGCAGACGAACCAGGGCTCGCGGCTGTCCGGCTCCGGCATCGCGCCCCGCCGGTGCATCCCGACGGCGACCTCGTCGTAGAGGGCATGGTCCGTGTCCGCCCAGTCGCGGTACTCGGTCGCCACCTTCTCGGTGAACATGATCCCGAACATCGAGGGGTGGCCGGTGAAGTTGAAGGGCAGCCTGGCCTCGTTGATGACCTCGCGAAGGCCGTCCTGCATCCGCCGCCCCGTGGCGTGGACCGTCTCGAGGGCGTCCGTGTCGCGAATGATCTCGAGCGTCTTGACGGCCGCGGCCGCGGCGACCCGGTTGCCGGCGTACGTGCCGCCGTGGGAGACCTTCTCCGGGAGCTGGCTCATGATGTCCCGACGGCCGCCGAAGGCCGCGGCCGGGTAGCCGTTGCCCATCGCCTTGGCGAACGAGGCGAGGTCCGGGGTGATCCCAAAGTACTCGGCCGCACCGCCACGGGCGAAGCGGAAGCCGGTCTTGACCTCGTCGAAGATGAGGAGGATCCCGAACTCCTGGGTCAGGGCCCGCAGCTCCTTGTGGAAGCCCTCCTGGGGCAGGATCCCCTGGGCGTTGCCGAGGACGGGCTCCACGATGACGGCCGCGATCTCATGACCCTGGCGCTCGAAGAGCCGGCGCAGGCGCTCGATGTTGTTGAAGCGGGCCGGGATGATGGTGTCGGCGACGGCATCGGGGATGCCCCGACCCCAGGCCAGCCGGACGGGGTTGTCCTGGTCGCCCAGGTCGGCCATGTTGTTGGGCGAGACGCTGATCAGGGCGTAGTCGTGGACGCCGTGGTACTGGCCCTCGAACTTGACGATCTTGTTGCGACCGGTGAAGGCCCGGGCGAGGCGCATCAGGTGCATCGTCGCCTCGGTGCCCGAGACCGTCATCCGGGCCATGTCGACCCAGCCCGTCAGCTCGCACACGAGCTCCATCGCCCGGACCTCGTCCTCGGTGGTGAGGGAGAAGCTCACGCCCCGCCGCATCCGTTCGTTGACGTAGTCGTCGACCCGGTCATCGCCGTGGCCAAGGATCACCGGGCCGTAGCCCATCCGGAGGTCGACGAACTCGTTGCCGTCGATATCCCAGACCCGGCCGCCCCGGCCCCGGTCGAGGTAGATGGTGTCCTCGCCCCAGGCCCGGAAGTTCGAGTCGGTCCCACCGGGAAGAGTCTTCACCGCCCGCTGGTAGAGCTCGAGCTGGCGGCGGCGATCGAGCGGAGCGGGCTGGTTCGACGAGGTGGTCATGAGCTGCCTCCCGGCATGCGAGGAAACGGCCGGCGCCGGCTGAGGGGCGCGCGACGGCCGCTGAGGATGGCGCTGTGCGAGCTTCCATGCTGCCACACGGCGGCACCGATCGTCAAAGCGATATTCGTCCCTGCACGCGGCGAATCGTGCGAAATCCGTGTTGATGCGCGCCACCGGGAGGCAGAACCGAACGGCACGCTGGTGAGCGCAGGGGCGAACGGCGCGCCGACGACGGCGGGGCCGCGCGGCGAGGCGCCTCTCAGGGGAGCGGGTCGGATTCCTGGAACAGCTCCATCTGACGGCCACGGCGCTCCACTGCGGGCTCGAGGCCCAGGAACGGCTCCAGGTCGTCGAGGGTCAGGGGATCGCCGGCGAGCCAGGTCCGCAGATGCGACCACTGGACGACGTGCCAGTTGCCGGCCTCCATCGCCGTCCGCAGCACCGGTGAAGCCTCGAGCTTGTGGCGCAGGAGGTCGACCCGCTCCGGGGCGACGACGAGGAACCTGACCAGTCGCTCGTCCGAGGGGATCCGGGCGTGGCGGCGCAGGACGGTGTCGCCGAGCATCGCCGTCCACTCGACCTCGAAGAGGAGCGCCGTCCGTCCCCGCACGTACCAGATGCAGTCGACGTCCTCGAGGTCCTCGGCCGGCGCACGCGCGATCGAGGGCAGCCACGCCTGCCGCTCGCGCGGCTCGAGCAGGTCCCCGAGGGTCCCGGCGCCGAAGTGGCGGGCCTGCTCACGTCGCCCGATCCAGACGTTCATCCCCAGGCGGTGCCCGCCGTCGGTGAGGCGGGCCAGGAGCTCCGTGTGGGCGACCGTACGGCGGCGGACGTCCTCGCCGGTCATGAGGCGATCGGCCGTCGAGGCCGGGCTCCGGTAGCTCGCCAGGCACGCCCGGACGAGCGACTCGTCGGGCAGGTCGTGGCCCCCGAACAGCCCCGAGATCCGCTCGTAGAAGGACGCCTCGTCGAGGGGACCGGCGGTCGAGAGGAGACTGTAGGCGGCCCACTCGACGCGGTCGGCGAGCGGGACGGCGGCCGCCTCCCGGTCCCGCCGGTCGGCGAGCCACCAGCGACCCGGCTCGATCTCCGTGAGCCGCGCCTGGGTCGGGCGGGCGAGCTCGTCCCGGACGAGGGCCAGCACGCGCTCCACGGCGTCAGTCGCCGCGGCGGTCCCGGACGCGCGATGCGGGCCGGCGTTCGCGGCGGCCGGTCCATCGAAGGAGTGCGTGCCGACGTGCGACGCGGAGCGGGGGTCACGAGCGTGACGTCCCTCGCCGCGCGGGCCGTGCGCGGCGGCAGCGTCGGGCGAGGTGTCGGTCGGCCCGGCGGCCGGCGGCTGATCCGTCGGGACCGGATCGAACGGCAATTCCAGGGGCTCCGGGTCTCCCACACGGGTGCCACCGGGGTCGGCGGTGTCCTCCGCCCCGCCATCGTCGGCCACCTCCGGGACCGCGACGAGGCGCCGGTGGTGGC
>JACQEH010000194.1 GCA_016200675.1 Chloroflexota bacterium
GATGACCTGCGACGACTGCGGCGTCCACGTCACCCAGGCCCTCGAGTCCGTCCCGGGCGTCGAGGCGGCGACCGTGGACCTCGCCACGCGGAGCGCGGTCGTGTCCGCACGGCCGGAGGTCGAGGCGGCCGCGCTGACCGCCGCCGTGCGCGCCACCGGCCGATACAACGCCTTCGAGCGCCGGCGCCGGGCGGCCTCCGGTGACTGACGCGTTCGACCTGCTGATCCTGGGCTCGGGCTCGACCGCCTTCGCGGCCGCGATCCTGGCGGCCGACCTCGGCGCGCGCGTGGCGATGGTCGAGCGCCGGACGCTGGGCGGCACCTGCGCCAACCGGGGCTGCCTGCCGTCGAAGAATCTCATCGAGGCGGCGCGCATCGTCCACGAGGCGGCGCACCCCCGCTACGCCGGTCTGACGCCGGGGACGGTCGGCGTGGACTTGGCCGCGCTCGTGGCCCAAAAGGACGATGTCGTCCGCGACTACCGCGCCAAGAAGTACGCCAGCGTCGCCGGCGGCCTCACCGGCCTCGAGCTGCTCAACGGCGACGCCGCCTTCGTCGATCCCCACACCGTTCGGGTCGGCGAACGCCTGGTCACGGGCGACCGGATCCTCGTCGCCACCGGCAGCCGCCCCACGATCCCGGCGATCCCCGGGCTCGACACGGTTCCGTACCTCACCAGCGACCTGCTCGACGCCGACGAGGCGGGGCGCCTCGCCGACCTGCCCGCGTCCCTCGCCGTCCTCGGCGGCGGGTACATCGCGGCCGAGCTCGCCCAGATGTTCAGCCGCCTGGGCAGCCGGGTCACCGTCATTGCCCGATCCGGGCTCCTGCGCGGGTACGAGCCGGACCTGGGGCGCACGCTCGCCGAGGTGTTCGCCGCCGAGGGGATCGAGGTCCTCGCCAATGCACGCGTGGACCACGTCCGCGGCGATGCCGCCGGCGTGGAGCTCTCGATCGAGCAGGCAGGCGCCGGGCGGATCGTCCGCGCCGAGCGGCTGCTCGTGGCCACCGGCCGGACGCCCAACACCGACACGCTCGGGCTCGAGCGGGCCGGGGTCGCGGTCGACGGCGACGGGTTCGTCACGGTCGACCCACGGCTGCGCACCAGCGCGGCGCACATCTGGGCGGCAGGCGACATCATCGGCCGCCAGCACGGCTCGCAGATGGCCACACCGGTCGGAGCCCGCCAGGGGCGGATCGTCGCCGATAACGCCTTCGCCGACGCCGGCAAGGCGTTCGACGGCACGGTCATCCCGCGGGCGATCTTCACCGACCCGCCGATCGCGGTCGTGGGCGAGACCGAGGCCGAGGTCCGCGCCCGCCACCACCCAGCGGTGGCCGCGACGACGCCGCTCATGTACGTCCCGCGCGCCGGGGCGGTCCACAAGACGACCGGTCTTGTGAAGTTCATCGCCTCGACGATCGACGAGCGCGTCCTCGGGGTTCATGTCATCGGCGAATCGGCACCCGAGATCATCCACGAGGCCGCGATGGCCATGAAGTTCAAGGCAGGACTGCCCGACTTCGTCGACCTGATCCACGTCTACCCGACGATGAGCGAGGCGCTCAAGATCGGCGCCCAGGCGTTCAGCCGGGACGTGACCAAGCTCTCGTGCTGCGCGGAGTGACCCGATGACCGAGACCCTTCGACCTGGTGATCATCGGCGGCGGGGAGGCCGGCCAGGCGGCCGCCCACTTCGCCCGGGCACGCGGCGCGAGCGTCGCGATCATCGACCGTGAGCTGTTCGGCGGCTCATGCCCGTACTGGGCCCGCATGCCGTCGAAGGCGCTCCTACCCGCGGCCGCGATCCATGCGGGCGGCGCCGACAATGCGTGGTCGCGAGCCTCGGACTTCCGCGACTGGATGATCGTCCGCGAGCGCCCCCGCGACTGGCCCGACGACAGCGGTCACGTGAGCGACCTGGAGGCTGCCGGCGCGACCGTGATCCGGGGCACCGCAAGGCTCGCCGGCCCGGGGCGAGTCGCGGTGCGGACCACCGACGGGGAGCGACACCTCGGAGGCGAAGGCGGTCCTCGTCGCGGTCGGCTCCAACGCGACGATCCCGGACGACATCGAGGGCCTGGACCAGATCACGCCGTGGACGAACCGCGAGGCGACGACCGCCCGCGAGCTGCCCAAGAGTCTGGTCGTGATCGGCGACGGACCGACGGCGGTCGAGCTGTCGCAGGTCTACGCCCGCTACGGCGTGCCGACCGTGATGGTGTCACCGCACGCCAGGATCAACCCCAAGGACCATCCGCGGAGCTCGGCGGCCCTCGAGGCGGCCCTGCGTCGCGACGGAGTCGAC
>JACQEH010000004.1 GCA_016200675.1 Chloroflexota bacterium
ACCACGAACGACGAGTCCTCGACCTCGACCACGAACGACGAGTCCTCGACCTCGACCACGAACGACGAGTCCTCGACCTCGACCACGAACGACGAGTCCTCGACCTCGACCACGAACGACGAGTCCTCGACCTCGACCTCGACCACGAGCGACCCGATCTTGACCAGCACGACGTCGTCGGGCACGCAGAATGTCCTGGCCGAGACGTTCGCGCCGGTGCCGCACGTCACGCTCCCACCGACCGACACGCCGTCCGCGACGGGTGCTCCGTCGCCCGAGAGCTGGCGGATCCTCCTCATCGGGACTGCCATGCTCCTCGCCGGCGTCCTTGTGCTGAGCCCGGCTACGGCCTCGCGCCGCCGCTGACCCACCCTGCGCCCTTGACGCGGCAAGCGCCGAGGTTCATACGGTCCCCGAGACCCGGACGGGATGCACAGGCCTGGTGCATCCCGTCCGTCCATGTATGCCGCTGGTACATGAATTCGGGCTCGACCACGCACGACGGTGCAGCCGATTCGACAATCTCCGCCGGGGGTCGTGCGTGGAGCGCCGGTGCCCCATGCACCAGCGGCATAAACGACGCAGCGCCCGGCCGCGCCTGGATCAGCCCCGCTCAGGGAATCTGGCGGAACGGGTAGTAGGAGATCGCGGCGAACGCGAAGGCGGCCAGGTATCCCCACAGGACGATTCGCGGCAGGCCCATGCGGCGCAGCAGCAGCGCTACCACGACGGCCAGGGCCGGGACCAGCGGCAGGAAATAGTAGATGTAGGTGATCCGGCTCCTGGCCAGGACCAGCACCACGTACGGCAGGTAGTTGACAGCGATCCAGACGAGGCCCCACCGCGCCAGGAGGCTCCCGCCACGCCAGGCGAGCCACGTGGCCGCCGCGAGTCCCATCGACAGGGCGCCGAGCAGCACCGGGTTCATCGCCCCGCGGAAGTCAATCGAGGGGACGCTCCCGACCACCTTGCCGTCCGCCTTCGTCGTGACCGCGACCCGGTAGTAGGTCATCTCGCAGTCGTTGACCAGCCACTGCCACGGCGAGCTGTCGTTCGATTCGCAGGTCGGGTTGCCGCCGAGCTTCGTGAGGTTCGAGCCGTAGGTGACCATGTGCTGGAGGTGCTCGAGGGGATTCTTGTAGCTCGAGAACTTCGCATCCAGCGCGGTCAGGCCCACCCCGAAGACCAGGACATAGCCGGCGACCACCAGGAGCAGTGGGCGCGCGAAGGCAAGGTCCAGGCGCCGCGACGCGCGCCAGCGGCCGGCGGCCTCGATCGCCAGCCACAGCACGAGGGCTGCGAGGCCGTACACGCCGGTCAGTTTCACCAGCGTCCCGAGGCCCATCAGGGCGCCGGCTGCCAGCCATCGACGCCGCAGTCCCATCCATGATCCGAGGAGCAGCGGCGCCAGGACCATGATGTCGAGCGTCCCGATCCGGCCGTGCACGAGTGACAGGTTGTCAAAGGCGAAGAACGTCACGGCCAGGACTCCCAGCCATCGCGACTCGCCGGCCGCGCGAACGACCAGGTACAGGGCACCTAGCGCGACCATTCCGGCGATGAGGCTCGGGAATCGCCAGCCGAGGCCGTTGTCACCGAAGACGAGCATGGAGATGGCCATCAGGACCTTGCCCAGCGGCGGGTGCTCCTGGTTAGGATCGAGCCCGAAGGGCGAGGTCCCGTAGTGCGCGGCGGTCGAGACCTGCGTCCCGAGCAGGACCCGCGCCGCGTTCACGTAGTAGGCCTCGTCGAAGACGAGCGCATTCGGGATCGACAGCCAGATCGCCCGGCTGACGAAGGCCACGATCAGGACGATCGCGAGGACCTGGCCCGGGTCGGTGAGGCTGTCGCGAAGCCGGCCACGGAGGCCACGCGCCGGCGCGATGACGTCCGCATCAGTGGCCACGGCCGACGGCGCACCCGTGGCGGGCGAGAAGCCGGGCGCGTCAGCCTCGGTCATCGACGGAGCGTCGGGCTCGGGTTCGGCGGACGTGATCGGGTCTCCTCAGGGCGTCAGCGACAGGGTAGCCGACGCCACCGCCGCTCGATCGAGCGGGGCGCCGGGGTCAGGGGCCCGACCGGGGCGCCTGTCAACGGGACCCCCTGACCTTCGTCATGCCCCATTCGTTGCCCCCCGTCACCACGAAATTGGCGCGCGGATGCGGAAGGGTGGGGTCCGGTGCGAATCGACCCCTCCACAGGTACTGGACGGGCCGGCCGAGGGTCCACCACGATGGCGGAGCCCCCTAGGCAAGGGCCCCGGGATCTCCCGGGAGCGGTACCAGCAACATCCAGTACTCGGGGACCATGATGAACGACCGAACCAGGGCGACGCTCTCGAGGGCCGGCCGCGTTGCGGCAGGGTCCCTCATCGCCGTGTCCGCTCTTGCGGCCTCGGCGACCACCACGATTGCTGCTGGCGGTGGCTCGATCTGGACGACGAGCGAGACCTGCGCGTCTCCGGCGGCCCAGGACGCGAACCTCTACTCGCGAGGCGAGACGGTCTATCTGCGCGGCAGGAAGTTCCGCGCGGGCGCCGGGTTCAGCTGGACGATCGCCGGCCTGGCGGGCGGCGCCAGCCAGGATCCGAGCACCGTCGTCGCCAGCGGCGTCGGAACCACAACCGGCAGCGGTACCTTCTGCATTGCCGCGTACGTGGTTGCCGGTGACGACTGGGGCGAGTACAAGGCGACCGTGTTCCAGACCGGAACCTCGAAAGTCGACAACTACGACGTCAACGCTGGGAGCGGCGCAATTGCCGCGACGGGCGGCGCGACCGGCGGGACGACCGGCGGCAGCGGTGGGTCCACGAGCGGCGCGACCGGCGGGACGACCGGCGGCAGCGGTGGGTCCACGAGCGGCGCGACCGGCGGCAGCGGTGGGACTGGTGGCGCGACCGGCGGCACCGGTGGGACGGGTGGCGCGACCGGCGGGACGACCGGCGGCAGCGGTGGGTCCACGAGCGGCACGTCGACCGACCCGGGCTCGACGGGCGGCAGCGGGACGACCGGCAGCAGCGGCACCACCACGACCGACCCGGGCACGTCGAACTTTGGGACGAGCACGCCCAACACCGGGACCGGCGGCAGCGGGACGACGGACCCCGGCAGCGGCACCACCACGACCGACCCGGCCACGGGCGGCGCAGCCAGCACGCAGACCGTCGTCGACCAGCCCACGCAGGAGGTCCTCGGCATCACCGCCGCCGGCGCGCCGCGCTCGACCATCGCGATGCCGCCCACCGACACGCTGGGCGAATCGACCGGCACAACCTCCCCCGCATTCCTCATCGCCGGCCTCGCCGCCGTCACCGGCCTGGCCGTGCTCCTCACCCCGACCCGCCGCCGGAACGCCGACCGGCAGGCGTAGGCCCTCCGGGGCTCGCTGCCCCCGAGCAACTGACGACCGGGATGGTGCCCCATCCCGGTCGTCGGATTCCCGAGCCTCGCTGGAGGCTAGACGTCTGCGACGGTTCCCGGAGCTACCAGCTCCACGGGGCCGTCGAACGATTCCCGGACCGAGGCGACCGTCGACGGGCCACTCCGACCCGGCAGCACGTGGGTCAGCAGGACCCGGCTCGGCTGCGTTCGTGCCGCCAGCCGCCCCACCGCGGGACCGTCGAGGTGCGCGGCGCCTTCCGGGACCGGCCCCGGCCCGAATGACGCCTCGACGAGCAGCACGTCTCCCTCCCGAATGAGCGGGAGGAGGTCATCCTCGGCTCCGACGTCGCCCTAGTAGACCAGTCCGGCGGCTCCGTCTCCGCACGTGACCCGGACCGCGAAGCTGTCGGCCGTGTGGCGGACCCGCGCGAGCTCCAGGGTGAACGGGCCGACCGCCCGCGTCCCCGCCACGAGCGGTTCCACGTCCAACGCCACGGCCGTGAAGCCGGGCTCGCCGTGGAGCGCGTCAAGGCGCTTCGCCAGGTCTGCGGGCCCATCCACCCGGACACGGCCGGGTACTGGCAGGTGGTACCGAAGCCAGTGCCGGAGCGGCACCAGGTCGACGAAGTGGTCGGGATGGAGATGGCTGACGAAGACCGTGACCAGGGCCTCGGGCGCGACCCGTGAGGCGAGGCCGGCAAAGGCACCGTGACCGAGGTCGAGCGCCATCGCCTCGTCCCTGGACTCGAGGAGGTAGCACGCCCCGAGCATGCCGGGCTGGTCGCCGTAGGCCGGCCCGGCGCCGACAACCGTCAGGCGCATGCCGGCTCGACGCTCAGCGGCTGGGCGTGTGGCCGGGCGTCGGGCGCGGCCCCGGTGTGTGCGCCGGCGAGTCCGTGACCGTCGGCGCGTCGGTCGCTACCGGCTTGCCCCCGGGCTTGGACTTGTCCGGCTTGACGCGATCGATCCGGTCGACGGCCTTCTGGCTCGAGTCGATGGCGTTCGTGATGCCGTTGAGGGCCTGCGGGGGCACCTCACCGGCGAGCGTCTCGAGGACCACCACGTGGAGGCCGAGCGCGGCCTTGAGGTGGGCGAGGCGGTCAGGGTCATCGCCGACCTCGCCCAGGGCCGACTGGACCGCGTCCCCGTAGGCCGCGATGGCGGCGGCAACGGCATTGGCGTCCCCGGACTGGGAGGCGCGTTCGATCTCCAGCACCCGCTCGTCGATCTGGTGGATTCGCTCGAGGGCCCGCGCCGAGCCATCCGAGGGCAGGAGGGTTTCCTCGATCCAGACTCGAGCGCCGTACAGCGGCCCGCCCGCGGACGAGGCTGCGGCCACGCTCACGGCCCCCGCGACGGTCAAGGCCGCGGCCAGGAGCACCGGCACGACGCGACGCCGGAGGACCGAAAGGCGGCCCGGACGGCGGGCAAGGGACGCCTCGAGGCTGCGCATGCGCGCCTCCTCCAGGACGCTGGCCCGGATCCGGGCGGCCGCGCCACGGCGCGG
>JACQEH010000210.1 GCA_016200675.1 Chloroflexota bacterium
GCACGGTCGCCACGGTATCGGCCATGCCGCCGCTCGAGCTGCTGGCGATCGCCGTCGTCGTGGTGGTCGGCCTGATCCTCCTGCGTCGAGCGTTCTAGCCCGCTTCGGCGGCCACCCCCAGGGCGCCGCGCTCGGTCGTCAGCGAGTCCGGCGAACGGCCCACGCGTACAGGGCGTCGTACACCGGGAGCTCGATCTCCAGCTGTCGCTGGTCGTCGAGGTCGAGATACGAGAAGCCGTCGGCGATGGCCAGGAGGCCAGCCGATTCGGGCGTCGCGTCGAGATCCTCCGAGACGTCCGCCCCGTGCACGACCCGGGCCATCAGGGCGACCGCCGGATCAGTGCCCAGGCCATGCTCCTCCACCAGCACCTCGAACGAGCAGAGGCCGTCGCGGTGGGTGTAGCGCGCGCCCGGCGCGTCGAAGCTGATGGCCCCGGTCCGGGCGGCGTAGGGCAGCACCTCGTCGCGCGCAACGAACACGATCTGGGCCCCGGGATCGATGAACTTCCGGATGAGCCACGGACAGGCGATTCGATCCGTCTTCGGGTGCTCTCGGGTAACCCACTCCATTGACCCAGGCCTCCTCGTCGAGCGACCTCCAGGTCGGGTCAGGATATCGCCGCTGAGGCTCGACGGGCCGCATGGCCACGGCAGTGGGCCGGTTGAACCCTATTCCACCAGGCTGGCCAGGCGTACGCCGGCGAGGAAGCCCCGGTACGCCGCCAGGGGGTCGTCTGCCGCGTGGCGGACCGTCCTGTCTCCGATCCGTTCGGCCGGCGGCGGGATCGCCGCGTAGTCGGCCTCCAGCGCCCGGCGGTAGTCGACCTCGATGACGACCGGACGGGCCACCTCGAGGAGTCGGAGCTCGCCGGCCCGGGCGCGTTCGACGGCGATCGCGCTCCCGGCGCGAACCAGGTCACGGGCCCGCTCGGGATGGAGTGACGCGGCCGCGTGCGTGCCATGGCCGGTCTTGACCGTCACGCGCTCGGCCCATGGGAGCCAGCTCTCCACCTCCGCGGCGAGGGCGTCGTCGCCGGCCACCAGGCCCACGGGGATGCCCCAGGCCCCGAGGGCGAGGGCGTTGAAGCCGTACTCGCCGGTGGGCCGGCCGTTGAGCCGGGTCTCGGTGGGGCCGCCGGTGTAGGTGTGGGCGATCGTCCCGGTGGGGTGTCCCGCCCGGGCGTGATAGCCGACGAAGAGCGCGAGGTCGAAGGCAGGACGGTCGGCGACCGGCTCGGCCCCGGCGATCATCGACCAGGCCTTCTGGCCCTGCAGGAGGCGGGCCGACGGATCGAGCCCCATCGGCCGCAGGTTGTACATGCCGCCATGGCTGTCGTTGACCAGGATCTCCGTCGCCCCGGCGGCCCTTGCCCCCTCGATCGCGGCATTTGCCTCGCCCGTCATCAGGTCGGCGGCCGCCGCGTACTCGGTGTCGGTGCGGTCCGTCGGCTTCGGGTGGCTGACGCCGGCGATGCCTTCCATGTCGACGCTGATGTAGACCCGCATCGGGCGAGTGTATGCCCAGCCGCTTGCCAGGACATCGGTCCCGGCCGACCTTGGTTCGAGGTTGTCGGCGGCGGATGCCGGACGTAGGCTGTGGGCCAGCCCCCGACCGCAGCACGGAGAAGTCGTCCAATGACCGAGCGAGTCGCGCTCCTCGTCGGAACGCCGAAGGGCGCGTTCATCCTCAACGGGGCACCCAACCGGCGAGCTTGGGACCTCCGCGGTCCGATGTGCGAGGGCTGGCCGATCCACGACATCTCCGTCCAACCCGGGACCAGCACGATCCTCGCCGGCGGCGGCAGCCCCTGGTACGGGCCGGCAGTCTGGCGGAGCGACGACCTCGGCGCGACGTGGAGCCACTCCAGCGAGGGCCTGACGTACGGGGACGACGGCCCGAAGGTCAAGACCATCTGGAACGTGACGGGCGCCGATGGCGTGATCTACGCCGGCGTCGAGCCGGCCGGCCTCTTCCGGAGCGCCGACGGCGGCCTGACCTGGGAGCACGTCGCGGGACTCACGAACCACCCGACCCGGCCCGAGTGGCAACCCGGCAATGGCGGCCTCATCCTCCACTCCATCGTCCCCCACCGGACCGATGCGAACCGCGTCTGGGTCGGGATCTCGGCGGTTGGCGCCTTCGAGACGCGGGACGGCGGTCGCACGTGGGAGACGCGCAACAAGGGGGTCCGGGCCGGCTTCATGCCGGATCCCTACCCCGAGTTCGGGCA
>JACQEH010000202.1 GCA_016200675.1 Chloroflexota bacterium
CGCCGGAGGCGCGGGCCCGCGTCGCCGGGATCGCGACCCCGAAGAGGTTCGAATCGTCGTGGGCGCCGGGACGCTCCACGTGGGCGGTTGCGTTCACGAGACTCCTTCGGTGGTGAGGGTGACGGTGCCTGGCAGGAGGTAGGTCGCCAGCCCCTCCCCGAGGGGGGTGAGCCGGCGCGGCAGGACCGCGAGGAGCGGTCGCGTGTCGACGATGGCCGGGGCGTTGATGAAGTCGACGGCGTCCGGGGTGAGCGGCGGCGTCGGCAGGAACTGCAGCGGCCAGGCGACGAGCTTGATGAGGGGGGTGGGACCCGGGAGGATCGGCCGGCGGATGCCGGCGACGTCGAGGGCTCGGGCGATGATCTGGCGCATGGAGAGGTCCTCGGGACCACCGAGCTCGAAGGTCGCGTCACGGGCGGCGTCGGAGGCCAGGGCATCGGCTGCGATCCCGGCCACATCGTCGACGAAGATCGGGGCCAGCAGCTGCCGGCCGAGGTTCGTCATCGGCACGAAAGGAAGGAGCCGGGCGAAGCCGAGGAAGCGATTGAGCGACACGTCGCGCGGGCCGTAGATCCAGGTCGGGCGAAGGATCGTCCAGCCGATGCCCGAGCCACGGACGGCCAGCTCGGCCCGCCACTTTGCTCGGAACCAGTGACGCTGCGCATCGGGTGCCGCGCCGGCACCGGAGATGTACAGGAGTCGACTGACGCCCGCCTGTCGGGCAGCCTCGACGAGCCGCTCAGTCCCGGCCGCGTCGACCTCCATGAAGGTCCGCCCGCGCCGCGGCTGCTCGATGGGCGAGCCGGGGAAGGCCAGGCTGATCACAAGCTGGTCCACACCGGCGAGGGCGACGGCCAGGCCCTCCGACGTCCGGATGTCCGCCGTCCGGATCTCGACGTCGTCGGGGAGCGGGCCGCGACCCGCCTCGCCTCGCGACGACAGGACCACGACGCGGGCGCCGCGGCGGCGCAGCGCATCGGCGATCGCCCCACCCACGAAGCCCGTCCCGCCCGCGACCGCCACGACGCGCGCGGGTGCCGCCGGGTCTGCCTGGGCCGGCGGCGGCGCGGCGAAGATCGTGCGGATGGCCGCGGTCCGGAACTGGAAGATGGCCCCCAGCTGGGCGCGCACGACGAGGGCGTGGGCGAGGCGCCCCAGCGGTCCGAGGGGAAGCTCGTACTCGATGGTGTCGTCGATCCGGGTCCCGCCCTCGACGGCGGTGAAGGCGTGGCGATGGACCCAGCGTCGGTAGGGGCCCTTGAGCTGGACGTCGGTGAAGGCGCGGGGAGCGTCGACGCCCTCGATCCGGGTGCGCCACCGGAGGGGGATGCCCGCGATCGGCCTGACCGTGTACTCGATGAGCTGGCCCTCATGGGTCGGTTCGGAGGCGGAGAGCATCTTGAACCCGAGGGCGGACGGCGTGATCCGTCCGAGGTTGGCCGGGTCCGAGAAGAACGCCCAGGTCCGGTCGGTGTCTGCCGAGACGATGGTGCTGGCGGAGAGGCGGTAGGTGGTCATGGCCTTCGAGGGAGGAGCCGAGGCGCCCGGGGAGGACGGGCGCCTCGGCGATGGGTACTGGCCTGGATGGTCCGGCGGGCTAGCGCTCGGCTCGCCGGACGGTGAGGCGGACCGCCACCACGAGGGTGACGAGGCCCGCCAGGAGCAGCATGGTCCCGATCGGACCGACGGGCACGGACGGGCCGTCGGCCGCGACCGTGTCCGTCGCCGGGGCGAAGATCGCGTCGACCCCGACGACGGCCTTGAGCGTCGTGCCGGCGAGGGACCCGATGGCGAAGACGCTGTACGAGCGGCCGGCCTCGAGGCTGAGCGCGCCGGGATCGAGGGGGCAGACCGTGTTGTCGGCTTGGGCGCAGACCTTGAGGTCGTACGAGCCCACCGGCAGCGTGAGGTAGCCGGTGGCCTTCGGGTAGGCCAGGTTGTCGACGACCTTGGCCGAGCCGTCCTGGGTCAGAACGTCCACCGCCGGGGTGTCGGCGGAGAAGTGGACCACCCGGACCTGAGTCTTTCCCGCGACCGGAGCTGGTGCGTCGGTGATGACCTGGGCTTCGATCGAGGCGAGGACATTCGTGGCGGCGATGGTGTAGTGGGTGCCGGCGGCGAGGGCGACGCCGTTGGCGACGATCGGGCAGACGCTGGCGTCGGCAGCCGTGCAGACCTTCAGGTTGTAGGTCCCGGCGGGGAGCGCGACATACGACGAGAGCTCGCCGAACGTGAGGCCGGCGAGCGGCGCGCCGACCTTGGCACCGTTGACGTAGACGTCGACGGCCGGCGCGTCGGGCGAGGCGTGGAGCACGCGGACCATCGCCGGCGAGGCGGCGGCGGCCGGACCGGCAACGCCGACGAGAAGTGCCGTCGCGGCGGTCAGCGCCGCGAGACGCGAGAACCTGGTGGACATCGGTGCGACTCCCTCCTGGGGTTGTGCCTGGCCTCGCGCGGCGAACGTCCGAGGCGGCCGGGCCGCGGGGCCTGTTCGTTGTGGACCCTATGTACATGGTCTGTACAGACATTAGCTGGGTTTGTCGATGGTTGTCAAGGAGCTCTTGTGCGCTAGCCGCCCTGTGGTAGGCTTTACAAACCATGTACACCATCAAGCAAGCCGCGGCTCGGTGCGGTGTCGGCATCTCCCTCCTGCGGGCCTGGGAGCGGCGGTATGGGATCGTCACGCCGTCGCGGACCGCCAGTGGCTATCGCCTCTACGACGACGCGGCGATCAGCCGCCTCCGCGCGATGCGGCGGCTCGTGGACGCGGGCTGGTCGGCATCCCAGGCGGCGGACACTGTCCTGGCCTCGCCGGATTCGGCCCTCGAGCCTGCCGCCCCCGGGGCGTCTGCCGGGCATGCCGACGGGCCGCCGGATCCCGAAGCCCTCGTGGCCGCCGCGGCCGCGTATGACACGGTCGCCATCGAGGCGACCCTCGACGACCTCCTTTCGCGTGGCTCGTACGAGGCCGTGATCGACGACCTCCTCCTGCCGGCCGTGGCTGCCCTCGGCACCGCCTGGGAAGACGGGCGGATCGATGTCGCCGCCGAGCACCTCGCGAGCGCTGCCGTCCAGCGGCGGCTCGCCGCCCTGTTCGACCTTGCCGGGGCCCCGAGCACCGGCCGGCTGGTCGCGGTGGGCCTCCCGCCGGGCTGCCGCCACGAGATCGGGACGATCGCCTTCGCGGTCGCCCTCCGGCGACGGGGGATCAACGTCCTTTATCTCGGCCCGGATGTCCCCCTCGCGTCATGGGTCCACGTGGTCGCCGAGCCGACCGTGGACGCGGCCATGGCCGGCATCGCCCGTCCAGCCGACGAGGGACCCGGCCGCGAGGTCGTCGCGGCAATGGCCACGGCGCGCCCCGATCTTCTCCTCGCCGTAGGCGGGCCCTCGAGCGGCGCCCTCGCGGACACCTCCGCGCACGTCCTCGCCACGCGGGTCGCCGAGGCGGCGACGGAGCTCGCCGGGCTCATGGCCGCCCGCTGACGCTCCGCATTCGCCTCGATGTCGACGGCACGCCGCCTTCGCCCGGGCTCGGGCGCTGGCCGCCTTCCGCGATCGCCCGCGACCGGCCGTCTGGGATCGCCGGCGACCTTGACGCCCGCGCGCGTACGATGCAAGCCAACGCGATCAACTCGAGGGTCCGCCGTCACCGCCCGACCCTCGCCACCTGAGGAGAGGGCTCGATGCGACTCAAGGACAAGGTTTCGATCATCACCGGCGGCGGCTCCGGCATGGGTCGCGTGGCGTCCCTCATGTTCGCCGCCGAGGGCGCGAAGGTCGTCGTCGCCGAGTTCAACGACATGGCGGGCGCCGAAACCGTCCGCCTCGTCACGGAGGCCGGGGGCGAGGCGACCTTCGTCAAGACCAACGTCGCCGACGAGGCCTCGGCCAAGGCGATGGTCGACCACGCCGTCGCGACCTACGGGCGCGTCGACGTCCTCTACAACAACGCCGGGATCATGCCCGAGGAGGATCACTCGGTCATCGACACGTCGGTCGAGGCCTGGGATCGGGTGATGGCCGTCAACGTCCGCGGCGTCTTCTTGGGCTGCAAGTACGCCATCCCGCAGATGGTCGAACAGGGCTCCGGGTCGATCATCAACATCTCGAGCTTCGTGGCCATCCTCGGCTGCTCGAACCCGCAGGATGCCTACACGGCATCCAAGGGCGCGGTGCTCGCCCTGACCAAGTCGCTGGCGGTCCAGTTCGCCCCGAAGGGCGTCCGGACCAACGCCATCTGCCCAGGCCCCGTCGAGACGCCGCTCCTCATGGACTGGCTCGTGAAGGACGAGGAAGCCAAGCGGATCCGGCTCGCCCGCAACCCGACCGGCCGCTTCGGCCGGCCGGAGGAGATCGTGGCGATGGGCATCTACCTCGCCAGCGACGAGTCGCGCTGGACGAACGGGGCGGCGATGGTTGTCGACGGCGGCATCACCGTGAACTACTTCTAGTGGCCGATGCCGTTGCGGACGCCGGCCGCCGGGTGGCGATCGGCGTCGATGTGGGCGGGACGGGCGTCAAGGTCGCGGCGGTCGACGTCGCCAGCGGCGAATTCGTTGGTGATCGCCACCGCGTGCTGACGCCCCAGCCGTCCACGCCGCTCGCGGTGGCGAAGGTCATCGGCCGCCTGGTCAAGCAGGCGACCCGCATCGCCGGGGCAGCGGATGCCCCGGTCGGCATTGGCGTCCCGTCCGTCGTCATCGACGGGGTGACGAGGTCGGCCGCCAACATCGATCCCTCGTGGATCGGCTTCGAGGCAGCCGGGGCGCTGGCCAAGGCCGTCGGTCGACGGGTCACGGTGCTCAACGATGCCGATGCGGCCGGGCTGGCCGAGATGCGCTTCGGGGCCGGCGTCGGGACACGTGGGACCGTGCTCGTCCTGACCCTCGGCACCGGCCTCGGCTCGGGGCTGTTCATCGACGGCCGCCTCGTCCCGAACACCGAGCTCGGCCACATGGAGATCCGGGGCCGGGACGCCGAGCGGCGCTCGGCCGCGATTGCGCGCGTGCGCCGGGGCATCTCCTGGAAGGCCTGGGCGCAGGACCTCGACGAGCATCTCCACGCGATCGACCGGCTGTTCTCGCCCAACCTGATCATCCTCGGCGGCGGCGTCAGCAAGAATGCCCAGCGGTTCCTGCCCTACCTGACCGTCCGCCCCGCGGTCGTCGTCGCCACGTTCCGGAACGATGCCGGCATCGTCGGGGCGGCCCTCGCCGCAGCGGAGTCCGCCACCGGCTGACCGGGCCGCGTTGTGAGGCATCGGGCGATCTCGCCGTCCTGAGGCGGCACGGGAAGGACCGGGCGTATCATCCGAACCGCGTCTTCCCGCCCCGGCGCGGCCACGACACCGGTCGCGCCTCCAGCTCCGAGGTTCCGCCCGATGGCCATCGACCAGACCGCGTCCGCCGGCGTCAGCGCCCTGAAGATGGTGATCGGCGGCGCGACCGTCGACGCCGTCGACGGCCAGACGTTCGAGATCGTCAATCCTGCGACCGGCGGCGTGATCGCCAGTGCCCCGCTGGGCGGCAAGGCCGACGTCGATCGCGCCGTCGAGGCGGCCCAGCGGGCGTTCGACGACCCGAAGGGCTGGGCGACGTGGGCCGCCGGCAAGCGCGGCCGGACCCTCGCCAAGTTCGCCGCCCTGATCAAGGACCGGAGCGAGGAACTCGCCTGGCTGGAGACCCGCAACACCGGCAAGCCGATCTCGTCATCGCGCGGCGAGGTCATCGGCGCGAGCCTCGTCTTCGACTACTACGCCGGTGCCGCGAACAAGGTCTTCGGCCAGACCATCCCGGTATCCAAGCCGGGCCTGGACCTGACCCTCCGCGAGCCGATCGGGGTCGTGGGGCTCATCGTCCCGTGGAACTTCCCGCTGCTCATGGCCTCGTGGAAGCTGGGCCCGGCCCTCGCCGCCGGCAACACCTGCATCCTCAAGCCGGCCAGCCTGTCGCCGATGACCGCGCTCCGGATCGGCGAGCTGGCCCTCGAAGCCGGCATCCCGGCGGGTGTCCTCAACGTCGTGACCGGGCCGGGCGGCTCGGCCGGCGCGGCGATCGCGGGCCACACCGGGATCGGCAAGGTCGCCTTCACCGGCGAGACCACGACCGGCCAGGAGATCATGCGGCTGGCCTCCAACAACGTGAAGAAGGTCAGCCTGGAGCTCGGTGGCAAGAGCCCCAACGTGGTCTATGCCGACGCCGACATCGAACGCTTCGCCGCGGAGTCGCCGTACTCGGTCTTCGACAACTGCGGCCAGGACTGCTGCGCCCGGAGCCGGATCTTCGTGGAGCGGTCGGTCCACGAGCAGGTCGTCGAGCTCTTCGCGGCGGCGACCCGGAAGGTGAAGGTCGGTGACCCGACCGACGAGGCGACCGAGGTCGGGACGCTCGTCAGCTTCAAGCAGCGCGACCGGGTCCGCGACTACATCGAGATCGGGCTCGCCGAGGGCGCCAACCTCGTCGTCGGCGGCGTGGAGCCGGACGACGAGGCCCTCAAGGGCGGGGCCTACCTCATGCCGGCCGTCTTCGACGGCGCCACGAACGACATGCGGATCGCGAAGGAGGAGATCTTCGGCCCGGTCGTGACCATCATCCCCTTCGACACCGAGGCCGAGGCGATCCGCCTGGCCAACGCCACGCCCTACGGCCTCTCCGGATCGGTCTGGAGCCGCGACATCGGCAAGGCCCTCCGGACCGCCAAGGGCATCCAGGCGGGCGTCCTCTCGATCAACTCGAACAGCAGCGTCCACACCGAGGCGCCCTTCGGCGGCTACAAGATGTCCGGCATCGGGCGGGAGCTGGGAATGTCGGCCATCGAGCTCTATACCGAGGTGAAGAACATCTTCATCGACCTCCGGTCGTAGCCGGCGCGAGGCCGTCAGCCCGGCGGCATCGGACCGGGTTCAGCGGCCGCCGGCGAACTCGGGCGCCGCGAGCTCGGGGTGGCGCCGCGCGAGCCAGTCCACGAGCGCCCAGTGGGTGGTCTTGAAGGCCAGCCCGGACCAGGGGATCGCCGTCGGATCGAAGGTCGCGATCTCGAGTGCCTCGAGCGTCGGAGCGGCGGTCCCGCCCACGACCTTCGCCTCGAGGACGAGCACGACCACCGCGGCCTCCAGCCGCGTGTAGAGCCCCACGATCTCGCCGGGCCGGACCACCAGGCCGGTCTCCTCGAGCGTCTCCCGGATCGCCGCTTCGCCGACGGTCTCATCCACCTCGAGGAAGCCGCCCGGCTGCGCCCAGGCCCCGAGCCCGGGCTCGATGCCGCGCCGGATGAGGACGAGACGGCCGTCGTCGGTGACCGGCAGGGTCGTGACCACCAGGCGCGGGTTGACGTAGGCGATGTGGCCACAGGCCGGGCAGCTCGAACGCTCGCGATCCTCGCCGTCGATGGACCCGAAGCGGAGCGCGGTCCCGCATCTCGAGCAGTGTCGCTGGGTCGCGGCGATCCAGGGCGGGACCCCACGACCGGACGGGATGTCGGTCGAGCGTGCGTCGGGTCCGCGGTCGGGCGCGGGCTCGTGGTCGCGCGACGGATCCACGCCGTGCGATCGCCCGCTCATGCGGCCAGCGCCAGCACGGCGGCGACGGCGAAGACGTCCATCCCGACGGCCGCCGCCACGAGCCATGCCAGCCGGAAGAGGCCGCGATTGCGGTTGACGGGCATCCAGGCCCAAGCCGATCGCCAGATCCGGAGCGAGGCGTCGGCCGTCGTGAGGATGAGGATGGGTGACCCGACCAGGATGCACAGCTTCACCAACGGGCTCGCCAGCGTCGAGCCCGTCTCGAGTGCCGTGATGGCGACGGCGCCGGCGACGAGGGCGATGGCGGAGAGGTTGATGTAGTGCTTTTGGAGCGGCGTCGGCGCCGTCTCCGGGATCGATCGCGGGGTCCCTGCCGGCGCGGCCTGGCGCTCCAGCACCGGCATGCCCGGCTCCCAGCGTGGATCGTCCATCGAATCGAGTGTACCGGGCGGGTGCCGGGCGGGTGCCGGGCGGGTGCCGGGCGGGTGCCGGGCGGGTGCCGGGCGAGCCGGGCGAGCCGCGCGAGCCGTGAACCCCTGCGGCGGCGAGTCGCGCCGGTCGCGCCGGTCGCGCCGGTCGCGCCGCGCCGACCCCGCCGGGCCGGTCCCGCCGGGCCGACCTCTCCTACAGCCGGCGCGTCTGCTCCGGGGCCGGCGCCTCGACCACCTCGCCACAGGTCGGGCAGAACCAGCGTGCCTCGAGCGCCGTCCCGCAGGCCGCGTGGCGAAGGGAATCGGGCTCGTCGCCGGCCGACCGGAGGCGGGCGCCCCAGTCGGCGAGCAGGCGCAGGGCGCCGGCGAGCGCCCGACCGTCCGCGGTCAGGCGGTATTCGAAGCGGGGCGGCCGCTCGCTGTAGGCGGTGGCGGCGATGAGGCCGTCGGCCGCCAGGTGCCGGAGGCGATCCGCCAGGATGTTCGGGGCGATCCCATGGACCTCGGCCTGGAGGTCGACGTTGCGTCGCGGCCCGCCGAGCAGTGCCTCGATGAGCCGGGGGCTCCAGCGATCGCCCACGCGGTCAAGAGCCACCGCGAGCGGTGACGGGGCCGGAGGTCGGGAGCCTCGGGGTGTAGTCATCGGCTCATGGTAGGCGTCGTCCGAGGCGCCGCTTGCACGGGTCGTCGGGATGGCATACCTTGTCACTTGCATTTCGCAAGTATGCCTCGCCAAATGGCGAGCGCAACCGAACCGCGATCACCAGGAGCCGCCCGCACCATGTCCCTCCTCGACGATCTCTCCACCGCCATCTCCGCCGCGGCCTTGGCCGCCACCACCGGCGCGACCGCCCTCGGCTGGGCGGACGGGAACGTCTCGCTCGGCGCGGTCGTGTTCGGGCTCGCGGCCACGAGCGGCGGCCCGGCCCGGGTCACCGTGGGCACCGTCTCCTCGGTCAACCGGGCGTTCCGGGGTCCGGGCGGCCGGCGCATCTCCGGCAGCATCGAGCACACCGCCCCGATGGCGTCCGGCTCCTCCGGAGGACCGATCGTCGATGCGGCGGGGCGGCTCGTGGGCCTCAACACGCATCGCATCGGGGAGGGCTTCTACCTTGCCCGGCCGGCCGACGCGGACCTCCGCGAGCGGGTCGAGGTCCTGGCCCGCGGCCAGTCCGTGGAGCGGCCGCGCCTGGGCGTGGAAGTCGCACCGGGCCACGTGGCACGGCGCCTGCGCCGGTCCGTCGGGCTTCCCGAGCGCGACGGGCTCCTCGTCCGTGGGGTCGAGGACGGCTCGCCGGCCGCCGGCGCCGGCATCCGCGAGGGTGACCTCATCGTACGGATCGCGGGAGTTGACGTGGCCGACGCTGACGGTCTCCTCGACGCCATGGCGGGCGCCAGGGGCCCGATCGAGGTCGTCGTGGTCCGCGGGGCCGAGGAGCTGATGCTCAAGGCCGACCTCGGGTAGGGCCGTCTTCCGGGCGGCAGACGCCGCCCGGGCCGCGCCGGCTCGGGATCCGCTCAGGACCCCGGGGCGTTCGATCTGGTCGGCGCGGTAGGCCGCCAGGCGATCTGCCAGGGCGGCATCGGACAGGGCCAGGATCTGGATCGCCAGGATCGCGGCGTTCTCGGCGTTGCCGATGGCGACCGTCGCGACCGGGATCCCGCGCGGCATCTGGACGATCGAGAGGAGCGAGTCGAGGCCGCCGAGGTGCTGGGTGGGCATCGGCACGCCGATCACGGGCAGGGCCGTCTTGGCCGCCAGCATGCCCGGCAGGTGGGCCGCTCCGCCCGCGCCCGCAATGATCACCTTGATCCCGCGACCGGCCGCCGCTTCCGCGTAGGCGTACAGGTGATCGGGGCTTCGATGCGCGGAGACGACCCGCAGCTCGCAGGGGACGTCGAGCATGTCGAGGAGGGCCGTCGCCCGCTCGAGGATCGGGAAGTCCGAGCGGCTCCCGCCGACGACCCCGACCATCGCTGCCCGATCCGTCACCGTCCTGCCTCCCCTTCATCGCCGGCCGCGGCTGACCGCTCGTCCGCCCATCGGATCCGGCCAGCCGCCGTCCGGGCCGCCTCGAGCGCGGCCTGCGGCGAATCGCCGACGGCCGTGACGTGACCCATCTTCCGCCGCTCGAAGACACGTCGCTTGTCGTAGAGGTGGACGTGCGCGTCGCGGACGTCGAGGGCCTGATCGAGGCCGCCGACCGAGGCCGGTCGCTCGGTCCCCGAGCCGAGCAGGTTGACCGTGGCGGCGCCCCCGCCTCGAAGGTCCGTCGACCCGAGGGGCAGGCCGCAGATCGCCCGGACGTGCTGCTCGAACTGGCTCGTGACCGTGCCCTCGATGGTCCAGTGGCCGCTGTTGTGGACGCGCGGCGCGAGCTCGTTCACGAGCAGCGAGCCGTCGGGCATGAGGAAGAGCTCGGCGGTCAGGAGCCCGACCATGCCCATCCCCGTGGCGAGGTCGGCGCACAGGGCCGCCGCTGCCTTGGCGGTCGCTGACGGGATGCCGGCAGGCGTCCACGACTCGACGAGGATCCCGTTGTCGTGGACGTTGCGGGCCGCGGGAAAGCTCGTCGTCACGCCATCCACGCCGCGGGCCACGATGACCGAAAGCTCGGCGGCGAAGGCCATCTCCCGTTCTAGGAGCATCGGCCGGCCCGACGCCAGCTCGCGATCGAGCATCGCCCGGGCGGCCGGGAGATCGTCCGGACCGCCGATCCGGACCTGACTCCGGCCGTCGTAGCCGCCGATCGAGGCCTTGAGGCGGAGCGGCAGGCCGAGCTCGCCGACGCCGACCTCGAGGGCCTCCGGGCTGGGGATCTCGCGCCACGGCGCGACCGCCGCGCCGTTCGCCTCGAGGAACCGCCGCTCGGCGAGGCGGTCCTGGGTCAGCTTCAGGGCGTGGGGGCCCGGGCGGATCGGGACCGATCCGTCGTCGAGGGCCTTGACGAGGGCGAGCGAGACGTGCTCGAGCTCGTAGGTGATCACGGCACAGCCGGCCGCCAGCCGGCGAGCCGCCCCGATGTCCTCGTACGAGCCGATCTCCAGGCGATCGGCGACCGCCGCCGCCGGGCAGGCCGGGTCGGGATCGAGGACGACGACGCGATAGCCGAGGGACCGGGCGGCGAGGGCCAGCATCCGTCCGAGCTGGCCGCCGCCGAGGATGCCGATCGTGGCCGGGGGCTGGATCGCCGGGATCCGGAAGCCGAGCTGCTTGTAGACGTTGAGGATCCACGTCGTCTTGGAGTGCGTGTAGCGGAAGCCGTCGACGCTCGAGCCGCCGGTGATCCGGGTCTTGAGCTCGGCGTACTGGCGGAGCAGCTCGGGGTCGTTGCGAAGCGCGTCGCGGAAGGCGAGGTCGCGGGGCATGTCGCCCCCGGTGGGCTGGACGTGGAGGTGAATCCGGAACTCGTCGCCGTCGACCGCCACGGCCCCTACCAGCATGGGCCGGGACGGCGGCCAGGGATCGGGACCCGGCTGGGGCTGGAAGCCGAGCCCGTAGAGGGCGTCCACGATTCCCGGGATCCGGGCCGGCTCGGCCTCGACGGACAGGTCCACGATGCCCTTGCCGGGCAGGCCCGGCACGGCCGTGCTCCAGATGTGCTCCACGACGAGGTCCGGCCGACGCCGCTGGATCGCGGCCCCGACCGCTGCCGCGACCTGGACGGTGCGGGGATCCCAGTCGCTGACATGGGCCACACGCCGCTCGTAGGGCAGGATCCTGGGGTCCGCGAGATCGGGGTGGATGTCGGTCACGGGCCGAAGTGTAGGGGCTTCCCCTTGCCTCGCGACCGCTCGGCCGCTACCCTCCCGCACATGCTCACCACGGTCGTCGGTCGCCGCCTCATCGAGGTGGACGTCGGGTAAGTCGCCGAAATCGTTGCCCGCCACGAGCGAGTTGCGATCGACCTCGGCACGGGCGACGGCCGAGCGGTCCTCGCGACGGCCGCCCGGGATCCCCGGCAGCTCGCCATCGGGCTGGATGCGAATGCGTCCTCGATGGAGGACGCGTCGCGGCGCGCGGCGCGCCCGGTTCGGAAGGGCGGGCTCGCCAACGTCCTCTTCGCGGTCGCCGCGGCCGAGCGGGTGCCCGCCGAGCTCCGGGGCCTGGGCACCGTGGTGACCTTGGCGTTTCCGTGGGGCTCGCTGCTGCGCGGCTGCGTCGGGCTGGACCCGGTCGTCGCGGAGGGCGTCCGCTCCCTCGTGGCGCCTGGCGGCCGCCTCGACTTCCTCCTGGCACCGGCGGGGCGCGACCGCCTGCCCGGCGTTCCGACCGAGCCGGACGCCGTCGTCGAGGCCTGTCGAGCGACGTTCGAGGGCCTCGGCCTCACGTTCCGCGAGGGCCGCGCCGCGAGCAAGGAAGAGCTCCGCGACAGCGCCTCGTCATGGGCTCGCCGCCTCCTCCACGAGGGCCGCGAGCGTCGCGCGGTCCGCGTCCGGTTCGAGAGCTCGTAGCATTCCGCCGATGAGCGGCCGCCTGCCCCTGGTCCTCGATGTCGACACCGGAATCGACGACAGCCTCGCCCTCCTGTATGCCTGCGCGTCGCCGGACGCTGAGCTCGTGGCGGTGACCTGCGTCGCCGGCAACGTCCTGCTCGACGCCGTCGTCGACAACACGCTGGCAGTCCTCGAGCTCGCTGGCCGGACGGACGTGCCCGTCCACGCCGGTGCGGCCGCGCCGCTCGTCAAGCCGCTCGTGACCACCGAGGAGACCCACGGCCCCCGCGGCATCGGGCACGCGCGGCTGGCGGTCCCGGCGCGCGAGCCGGCGAGCGACGACGCCGCGGGGGCGATCGTCCGGCTCGCCCGGGACCGCCCCGGCGAGATCCGGCTCGTGACGCTCGGCCCGGTCACGAACCTCGCCCGGGCCCTCGCCCTCGAGCCCCGGCTGCCGGCCCAACTCCGTGGCTGGACCATGATGGGCGGCGCGTTCGGTGTCCCCGGCAACACCACCCCGACGAGCGAGTGGAACGTCCACGTCGATCCCGACGCGCTGGCGGCCTGCCTCGCCGGCTGGTCTCGGGATGCGCCCTCGGCGGGGGGCGCTCCGGGACGGCCGCACCCGATCGCGATGGGCGCTCCGGGACGGCCGCACCCGATGGCGATGGGCCTCGACGTCACCGAGCGCGCCAGGCTGCTGCCGGAGCACGTGGCCGCCATTTCCCGGCGAGCAGGCGCGGCGCCCGCCGACGCGGCGGTGCTCGAAGCGCCGGACTCCCTGATGCTGGCGCGCGGCTCCGTGGCGGCGAACCCGGTCCTTCGCTTCGTCGTGGATGCGCTGCGCTTCTACTTCGAGTTCCACGCCGCGAACGACGGCTTCTACGGCGCCTTCATCCACGATCCGTTCGTGGTTGCCGCCACCCTCGACCCGCACCTCGTGCGGACACGGCCGCTGGCCGTCGAGGTCGAAGTCGGGCCCGGCCTCGGCCACGCGATGACGGTCGCCGACTGGCGCGGCGCATGGTCCCGCGAACCGAATGCCGACGTCGCCGTCGAGGCGGATCCGGTCGCGTTCCTCGAGCGGTTGGTCGACCGAGTCGGCTCCCTTGCGGCGACTCGCGGGGCGGTTACCGCTCCCGATTGATCCAGACGCCGCCCGGGCCGGTGTAGCTGATCCCCTCGCCCCAGGTGGCGATGGTCTTGCCGGCCGACGTGATCGCGATCTCGCCGTAGTCGCCGTAGACCTCGGCGAACCCGGCGGCCGTGATGTACGGCGCACCGCTCGTCGCGTCCGAGATTCGGAGCGGGGCCGACCAGGAGGTGCCGCCGTCGATCGAGCGCCGGTACCAGACGTTCCAGGCGTCGACGTTGCCGCCGCCCGAGGTCTGGTAGTACCAGGCCCGGATGTCGCCGGTGCCGGTCGAGGTCACCGCCGGCGCCACCGACTGCTCCGTCGGGACGGAAAGGCGGGCGGGCGGGCTCCACGTCGCGCCGAAGCTGCTGGAGCGGCGGGCGTAGATCGCCTGGAGGCCGCCGTCCGTCGCCGCTCCGTCGTACAGGACGACGGCATTGCCGGCTCCATCGACGGTGAGGGCCGTGTGACCGGTGTAGAAGTCGGTTGTGCAGCCGACCGCCACGCAGGGGATGCCCGGCTGGACGGTCGCCACGAGCTGGTCCTGCCACGTCTGGCCCCGGTCGCGGGAGACGAAGACGTGGTGCTCGATGGGGCCGGAGACCTTGCCGCCCTTCCCGGCCGCCGTGTACGACACGCCGCTCTCGGCGAAATAGACGGTCCCGTCGTTGGCCACATCGGCCCCGAAGGCGTAGTAGTAGCGGCTCGAATCGATGACCTTGACCTGGCTCCAGGTCGCCCCGGCGTCGTGCGACTGGGCGACCCACGGATCGCCGCTCGTCGGCCCGTTCCAGGAGGCGTAGACGTCGCGGCCGTCGTTGCTCACCGCCAGGACCGGCTTGTCGTTCCAGGCGACGTTGCCGTAGGTGGCGACGGGCGGCGACCACGACCGGCCGTGATCGGTCGACTTCGTGAACCAGACGTTGAACTCGATCATGAAGAGGGCGTAGACATCGCCGCTGTTGGGGACGACCTCGATGATCGGGTCGAACTGGCCCTTGCCCTGGCAGGCGCAGAGCGGCTTCGCCGGCGACCAGGTCGTGCCGTTGTCGGCGCTGATGAGGAGCTCGATGACCGGCGAGGGGCAGTTGCCCTTGCACGGCTCGGGCACGCCGTAGCGGGTGGTGAGGACATAGACGTAGTTCGAACGCGGATCCGCCGCGATGGCCGGCTCCCAGTCGTCGACCGTCGCATCGACCACCTGCTCGCCGACCCAGCCCGTCGGCGTGAGGCGCGTGATCGGCTGGACCCGGCCCGCGGTGCCGTTGGCGAGGGCGGCCGCATAGGCCGCCTGGCGCTCCTGGACCTGGGTGGCCTGCTCCTGCGCGTCGGGGTTCTGGTCCGCGACGTGCGGGCCGCCGCGGCCGAGGTCGCCATCGGGTCGACCCGCGCGCGAGAGCGAGCCATCGACGAGCAGCACCGCGCCGATGAAGGCCACCGAAGCGGCCATGGCCACGAGTGTCCGGGAAAGCGCTCCGCGAGTCATGTCCCCCTCCTCCGTGACGGCCGCGCCGACGTCGGGTGATCGTAGGGGCGAGCGGAGAGCACCGCCAGCGAGACGGTCGCCAGGCGGTGCGGGCGGGCACCGCAATTCGCGTGGCCGGCCAGGCTTTCGCGTCACCCGCCCGGGCGGATCTCCACCTCATGGGCCACGCCGTCCAGGATGCGCCAGGCGCGGAGCGACTCGGCGCCGGTGGCCGGATCCGCCTCGGCCGGATCGAGCGACACGAGGATGTAGAGCGCGTCCGGGTAGAAGGCAAGCCGCAGGTCCGTCGGCGACGGCACGGCCGGCGAGTGCGTATGGGAATGGACGATCGCCCAGAAGACCTCGTCGGCCGCCTCGGTCTCGATGGTGAGGCGGAGGAGGGCCTCGGGATCGATCTCGTAGCGGAACGGCGAGGCCGCCAGGTTGCCGGTTGGAACCCAGCGCAGGGCCTGGCCGCCGTCGGCTGCGGGTCGGTCGCCGACGATCAGGCCGCAGGCCTCGTTCGGATCCTCCGCCCGTGCGTGGGCCACGATCGCCGCCCGGATGGCGACTGGGAGCTCGACCGAACGCGGGCCCGGGCTCGTCACCTCACCACCAGTTGACGCCGCCCTCGAGGTCGGCCTCCATCTCGTCGAGGTCGCGCGAGTAGGTGCCTGCCGAGAGGTACTTCCAGCCACCGTCGGGAAGGAGGGCGACGATGGTCCCGGAGTCCATCTCCTCGGCCACCCGGGCCGCGGCGACCAGGACCGCCCCGGACGACGGCCCGGCGAAGATGCCCTCGAGGAAGACGAGGTTCCTGAGCGCCTCGATCGCCTCGCGGTTCGAGACCAGGTACTTCGCGTCAAGAATCGTGGGATCGAAGATCTCGGGCACGAAGCCGTCGTCGAGCGAGCGCAGCCCCTGGACCTGCTCGCCGGGGAGCGGCTCGGCGGCCACGATCCGGACGCCCGGCCGGCGGGCCTTGAGGTAGCGTCCCACGCCCATCAGCGTCCCCCCGGTGCCCAGGCCAGCGACGAAGGCGTCGACCTCGGGACAGGCGGCCAGGATCTCCGGGCCGGTGCCCAGGAAGTGAGCCCGGGGGTTGGCCGGGTTGCCGTACTGGTAGGGCATGACGAAGCGGTCGTCGCGGGCCGCGAGCTCCTTGGCCAGCGCGATCGCCCCGTTCGAGCCGAGGCGCCCTGGAGAATCGATGACCTCGGCCCCGAAGAGTGCCGCCATCTGGCGGCGCTCGGCGGTGATGTTGTCGGGCATCACGAGGGCCACGCGATAGCCCTTCAGGCGCCCGATCATCGCCAGGGCGATGCCGGTGTTGCCGCTCGTCGGCTCGAGGATGATCGAGTCGGGGCCGAGCACGGCGCGCTGCTCCAGGTCCTCGACGAGGGCCTTGGCCACGCGGTCCTTCACGGAGCCGGTCGGGTTGGCGGCCTCGAGCTTGGCCAGGATCCGGACCGACGGCTTGGGCGACATGCGCCCGAGGGCGACGAGCGGGGTGTGCCCGATCGCGTCGAGGATGCTCTCGTAGCGGTTCGCCGCGGGCGCGGCCTGACCGCCGGAGGATTCATCCGTCGGCGCCTCGGACGCTCCCCTGATGCGGAGCGTCCCCATCGTCAGCCTCCGGCCATCGCCGGCAGCAGCCGCACCTCGTCGCCATCCGCGACCGGCGTCGCGAGGCCGTCGAGGTAGCGGATGTCCTGGCCGTTGACATAGACGTTGACGAAGCGGTTGAGCTCGCCGTCGGGGGTCAGCAGCTGGCCGCCGAGGCCCGGATGACGCTCGAGGAGCGCTGTCACGAGATCGCGGACGGAACTCCCCGGCAGCTCCAGGGACTTGGCCCCGGCGACGGCCGGCCGGAGGACAGTCGGGATGAACACGGTGCTCATGCCGAGGCCTCCGGGCTGCCGCCGAGGCTTGCCGGGCCGCCGAAGCCCGCGCCGCCGAGGACGAACGGTGCGCCGGCCGGGAAGGCCGCCGTCGCCGGCGCCTCCCCGCGGTCGCGTCGGGCTCGCGCCTCGTCCGAGCAGACCGGGCAGGCCGGATCGCGACGAAGCGTCAGCTCCGTGAACTCCGTCTCGAGGGCATCGAAGAGGAGCAGGCGTCCAGCCAGGGTGGTCCCGATCCCCAGGAGCAGCTTCAGGACCTCGTTGGCCTGGAGGAGCCCCAGGATTCCCGGCACCACGCCGAGGACGCCGGCCACCGAGCAGCCGGGGGCGAGCTCCGGCGGCGGCGGGGTCGGGTAGAGGCAGCGATAGCACGGACCCTCGTAGGGCACGAACGTCGTGAGCTGCCCCTCGAAGCGGAAGACCGAGGCGTGGACCACGGGGATCCCCGCCGCGACCGCCGCGTCGTTGAGGAGGTAGCGGGTCTCGAAGGTGTCGGTCCCGTCGAGGATGACGTCGTAGCCGGCGATGATCCGCTCGACGTTGTCGCCGAGGAGCATCTCCTCGTGGGGGATCACCGTCACGTCAGGGTTGAGGGCCGTGATCGTCTTGCGGGCGCTCTCGACCTACTTCTCCCCCACTCGCTCCGTCGTGTGGAGGACCTGGCGCTGGAGGTTCGAGACGTCGACGATGTCGAAGTCCACCAGCCCGATGGTCCCGACGCCGGCGGCGGCGAGATAGAGCGCCGCCGGGCTCCCGAGCCCGCCGGCACCGATGAGGAGGACGCGCGATTCGAGGAGCTTCGCCTGGCCGGCCGTGCCGACCTCGGGGATCAGCAGGTGGCGACTGTAGCGCTGCTGCTGGGCCTTCGAAAGGACGACCGGCGTGGTCCAGGGCAGGCCCTTCGACTTCCAGCCCTGGAAGCCGGCGGCCATCGAGATCGGCTTCGCGTAGCCGAGCTGCTGGAGCGTCCGGGCGCCGAACGCCGAGCGGACGCCACCGGCGCAGTAGAGGAGGACGGGCGCGTCGCGGTCCGGCACGGCCGCCTCGATCTGCTGCTCCAGGTAGGCCCGGCTGATGTGGATGGCGCCGGGGATATGCCCCTGCTCCCACTCCGAATCCTCGCGGATGTCGACGAAGGTCACACCCTCCGCGAGCAGCCGCGCCGACTCGGTGAGGTCCGCCTCGGCGATCGAGGCCTTGGCCTCCCGAAGGAGGTCGGCGTACGACTTCGTCATGCGGGCCCGCCATTCTGGGCGGACGGATCGGGCACGTAGCGGAGGTAGGGCCGCTCCGCGCGCCAGCCGTCCGGGAACTTCTCTCGCGCCTGCTCGTCGCTGAGCGAGGCCAGGATGATCACGTCGTCACCATGCCGCCAGTTGGCCGGCGTGGCGACGGAATTCTTTGAGGTCAGCTTGAGCGAGTCGACCGCGCGCAGGATCTCGTCGAAGTTGCGGCCGGTGCTGGCCGGGTAGGTCAGCGTCAGGCGGACCTTCTTGTTGTTGTCGATGACGAACACGGACCGGACGGTCTGGGTCGCCTCGGCATTGGGATGGATCATGTCGTAGGCCTCGGACACGACCCGGTCCTTGTCGGCGATGAGCGGGAAGTTGAGGGCCACGCCCTGGGTCGCCTCGATGTCCCGGGACCAGCCCTCGTGGTCGGCGACGCCGTCGACGCTCAGGCCGAGGACCTTGATGCCGCGGGCGTCGAATTCGGGCTTGAGCTTGGCCACGGCGCCGAGCTCGGTCGTGCAGACCGGGGTGAAGTCCTTGGGGTGGCTGAAGAGGATGGCCCAGTCATTGCCGAGCCATTCGTGGAAGCGGATCTCGCCCTCGGTGGAGGGGGCGGTGAAGTCGGGGGCGGTGTCGCCGAGTCGGACGGTCATCTTGATGATGCTCCAGGTGCAGCGGAAGGAAGGCGGGGGACGGGCTGCACGGGCCGCGAGGGCCGGTGCGAGCGGTGGGCGATCCGCGAGAGGGACGCGGTCGCGGAAAGGCCGGCGATCAGGCCGGCGACGTACACCTGCAGCGGCGTCCTCGGGCCAATGGCGTCGTGGGGCTCCGCCTTGGACCTCGGAGAGCGGGTGCCGGTTCGACGGGGAGGTTGCGGATCATGCAGGCTGGCCTTCGGCCGCGACGGGCGCCGCCGGCTTGGCCGCGTCGGCCAAAGCGTGCTGGAGCGTGTCGAGGCTGAGGAGGGCGCATTTGAGGCGCGCGGGCGAGATCTCGATGCCCAGGAGGTCGAGGACGTCCTGCGAGGTCAGGTTCGCGGCGTCGATGACGGGCTTGCCCTTGATCTCGTCGGTCAGGAGCGAGGCCGACGCCTGGCTGATGGCGCAGCCGCGGCCGGTGAAGCCGACGCCCGCGATCCGCCCATCGGCGAGGCGCAGCTGGAGGGTGATCCGGTCGCCGCACAGTGGGTTCGCGCCTTCGTGGGAGGCGTTGGCATGCTCGAGGACCCCGAAGTTGTGGGGCCGACGGTAGTGCTCGAGGATGTAGTCGCGGTAGAGATCGTCCATATCGAAGGTGCGAGTGTAGCGCGAAGCCTCAATCCCGACCACGGGGATGGGGTATGCGTTGGCCGGGCGTCGTGGGCTCGGCTTCGCCGCCGAACCGGTCAGGGCGGCGGCAGGGCCGCCTGCAGGGCGTCGACGGCGCTCGTGATCCCGTCGCGGCGCTCCTTGTCGAGGCCCTTCACGAGGGCCGTCGCTCGATCGGACAGCTGCTGGGCTGCCGTGGCCGCCCCAGCCAGGTCGCCCCCGTCCACGGCGG
>JACQEH010000203.1 GCA_016200675.1 Chloroflexota bacterium
CCGCGACTTCCGCGACCATCGCTCGACGTGGGAGGTGCCGATCTCGACCACCTACCGGGGGCTGCGGGTGACGAGCCACCCGCCGAACTCGTCGGGGATCGTCGCCCTCGAGCTCCTGGACATCCTCGAGGCGTGCGACCCACCTGAGGGCGGGGCATTCGATGGCGGCGCCGTCGACGACGCCCGCTGGATCCACCTGGCGATCGAGGCGGCGAAGCTGGCCATGGCCGACCGCGACGCCCAGCTGACCGATCCGGCGTTCCACGACATCCCCGTCGAGTCGATGCTCGACAAGGCCCGTGCCGCGGGCCTCGCGGCCGGGATCCCGCGCGACCGGGCGACGCATCCCGCACCCTCCCGCAACCCGCCCGGCGGCGGGACGGTCTACGTCGCCGTCGTGGACGCCGCGGGCAACGCGGTCAGCCTCATCGAGTCCAACTACCTGGGCTTCGGGTCCGGGGTCGTGGATCCCGCCACCGGCATCCACTACCAGAACCGGGGCAGCTACTTCTCCCTGGACCCGGATCACCCGAACGTCCTCGCCCCTGGCAAGCGCACCCTCCACACGCTCCTGCCGGGGATGCTCTTCCGGGAGCCCGACCGACCCTGGGTTGTGGCCGGCTCGATGGGCGGCGACGCTCAGCCCCAGGTCCACGCCCAGCTGGTGAGCGCCCTCGTCGACGGCGGCCTCGACATCCGGGCCGCGGTCGCCGCGCCCCGCTGGTTCGTGGAGCCGGAGGCCCACTTCGCGCCCCCGGATGCCGTCCGCGTGGAGCCGCGGTTCCCTGACTGGGTCCTCGCCGCGCTGGAAGCCATGGGCCACGACCTGCGACGGGCAGCGGCCTTCGACGGCGGCCTCGGCCACGAGCACGCGATCGAGCTGGTCGAGGGCGGACCGGCAGCGTCGGAGGGCTCCGTCGCCGCGACCACCGACCCGCGCAGCGCCGGCCTCCCGGCCGTCTGGTAAGCCCGTTCGGTCGGCGTCGTATGCGATACTCGGCGCCCCGTCCAGACCGCCTGCGGAGGATCCGGTGACCTCGAACGTCGGCCAGAGCTACCCCTACACGAGCGAGTCCGAGTCCGAACGCGCCGCCCGGGTCGCCGCCCTCGTCCAGGCCAGGGATGGACTCGCGGCCACGCTCGCGGCGTCGACCACGCCCCTCGACGCGAACGATCGCTGGTGGGTCTGGAAGTGCCCGACGGCCGGCTGTCCGGGGCTCCTCCACGTGGCCGGGTACGCGCACGACCTGCATGCGATCTTCGTGGTCTGCGACGGGACCTGCGCGAAGACCTTCCTCCGCTGACGGCTCGCGGCGGCACGACGCCGACAACGGAGAGCGGGGAGTTCGCCGCGGGCGCGGGGTTCGCCGGTGGACACATCGACCTCGCCGCCTCCAGGCGACGGCTCCAGCTCGACGGCCTCGGCATTATCGCCAGCGCCGGGGGCTTCGGGTTCGTCTACGGACTGGCCGCCCGGGCCGCCGGCTTCTCGCCCCTCGAGGCGACCGGGATGTCGGTCCTGGTGTTCGCCGGAGCGGCCCAGTTCGCGGCCGTCGGCTACGTCCTGGGCGGCTTCTCGTGGCTGGGGATCGTCCTCCTGACCGCCTTCCTCAACGCCCGCCACTTCCTCTACGCGGCGGCCCTGGCGCCGTACCTCGCCGACCGCCCGCGGCCGCTCCGGGCGTTCCTCGCCCACCTCCTCACGGACGAGGCGTTCGCCCTGTCCATCGCCCACTTCCGGCGCATCGGGCGGGCCGACCTGTGGGGCTACTGGTGGGCGGCGATCGTGACGACCTTCATCCCCTGGAACGTTGCCACCATCCTCGGCTCGGCCGTGGGCGGGAACATCCCCGACCCCGGGCGATTCGGCCTCGATGTCATCTTCCCGGCGGCGATGGGCGGGCTCGCGGTCGGCCTGATGACCGGCCGGCGGGAGATCGTGGCGGCCCTCGTCGGGGCGGTCACGGCCGTCGGGGTCGGCCTCGCCTGGGATCCCGCAGCCGGGATCCTTGCCGGCGGTCTCCTGGGACCGGCGGTCGGCATGATCACGCCACCCGCCCGCCGCGACCGTCCGCACGAGGCGGTCATCGTCTTTACGCCGACGATGGACGATCCCTCGGCGCGGAGCGGCCGGGAGTGAGCACTACCTACCTCTGGCTCGCCCTGCTGATGGGCGCGGTCACCTATCCCTGGCGAGCGCTGCCACTCCTCGCCCCGGGCATGCACCGCCTGCCGAGGGTCGCGCAGGAGTATTTCCGGCTCGTCGGCCCGGCCGTGCTCGCGGCCTTGGCCGCGGTCAACACGTTCGTCACGATCGACGCCCGGCGCCACCCGTCGCCACATGTCGGGATCGAGTGGCTCGCCGTCGGCCTGTGCGTGGCCCTCGTGGCCGCGCGACGACCGCTGCTGGTGGGGCTCGTCGCCGCGGCGCTCGTGGCGGCCGGCGCGCGGGCACTCGGGCTCGCCTGACGCCGCGACTCGGAAGGCGCCCTCAGGCCGGTCCGCGGGTGGGCGCGCGGACGGCGTCGGCCTCGATCTCGACGAGCAGTCCGGGCTCGATGAGGGCCGCCACGACGACGAGAGTCGCCGCCGGCCGGATGTCGGTGAAGACCTCGCCATGGACGCTGGCAACGGCCGTCGCATCCGCGGGATCGGTGACGTACATCCGGGTCCGGACGACGTCGGCCATGCCGAACCCGGCGTCGACGAGCGCGCGCTCGATCGTCTGCAGGGCGGTCCTTGCCTGGAGCGCGGCATTGCCGGCATGGTCGGGCGACGGATCGGTCGTCCCCGCGACCCAGCACGCGTCGCCGACGGCGATCGCCCGGCTGTAGCCGTAGGGACCCTCCCAGCGGCTGCCGGACGAGATCCGGGTCCGATCCACCGCCGGCCTCAGCCGGCGCGCCAGGCGGCGACGACGGGATCGCGGCCGGTGGCCAGGAGGAGAGCGGCCAGGAGCGTCGTCCTGGGGGCGATCGAGTCGACCTCCAGGTATTCCTCCGGGGAGTGGTCGCGGCCGCCGATCGGGCCCAGGCCGTCGATCGATGGGATGCCCATGCCGGAGGTGGTGTTGGCATCGGACGCGCCGCCCGTCGAGACATCCATCGTGGAGAAGCCGAGGCGGGCGGCCAGGGCCTTCACGTGATCGGCGAGCCGGCCTGATCGTTCGAGCTTCTCCATCGGCGCCCAGCCGGCCATCTCGACGAGGTCGACGCTGACGTCCGGGATTCCCGGCTCCGAGGCGATCGCCCGCACCGCCGCCATCGCGGCGGCCAGCTCGGCGGCGGTCACGCCCCGGACGTCGACCTCGATGGTCGCGAGGTCCGGGACGACGTTGGGCCGGGTCCCCGACTGGAAGACCCCGACGTTCGTGGTCACGCCCGGCCAGTGCCCGTTCAGGGCGTGGATCCGCTCCACGATCCGGGCGCCGGCAAGGATCGCGCTGCGACCCTTCTCCGGCTCGACGCCTGCGTGCGCCGCCCGCCCGTGAACCTCGAGGCGGAGGTCGGCGATTCCCTTCCGGGCGGAGACGAAGTCGCCGTTCGCCCGGGCGCACTCGAGGACGAAGGTGGCGTCGCTGGCGGCCGCGATCTCCCGGATGTGCGGCGTCGACGACGGCGACCCGATCTCCTCGTCGGGATTCGCGATGTAGATGAGCCGCTCGAACGGCAGCCCGTCCCAGCCGCCGCCGAGCTCGCGGAGCGCGGCGAGGGCGTGGACGCCCGCGAGGAGGCCGCCCTTCATGTCGGTCACCCCGGCGCCGGTGGCGATGCCGCCCTGCATCCGGAAGGGCCGCTGGGCGACGGTGCCGTCCGGGAATACGGTGTCCATGTGGCCGATGAGGAGCAGCCGGGGACCGGCCCCCGGGCGACCCTCGAAGCGGCCGATCACGGTCTGGCCAAGCCTCCCGGCCGGGTCAGGTCGGCGCTCGACCGTGCCGCCGAGGGCCTCGAACTGGCCCCCAATCCAGGTCCCGACCTCGTCGACGCCGGCGGGCGAGTAGCTCCCGCAGTCGATGTTGCAGAGCCGCTCGAGCTCGTCCAGGAAGCGCGGCAGGCCGGCCGAGACGGACGCTCCGAGGCGCACCAGCTCGTGACCGCTGACGCCGCCGCCGGGGGTGTTGAGGATCGTCATGTGCTGCAGTCTAGGCCGCGCGCTCAGCGCGTTGCGCTGCGCGAGCCCTCGGCGGCGGCCGCCCGCCGGACCCTGCGGCCGCCGGAACCTGTGGCTCCCCGGCATCGAGGAACCTGTGGCTCCCCGGAGCGGGGCCGTTGCTATCCTCCCGGGACCATGCGTCTCGTCGAGATCCGCCTGCTCGAGGGCCCCAACGTCTACCGGCTGGCGCCTGTGGTCAAGGTCGAGGTCGCGATCGGGCGGCGACGGACCTGGTACGGCGAGCGCATCCCCGCCCGCTACGCCCTGGTCCATCTCGGTGCCACGGTCCACGAGCGGGAGTGGCCGGACGGCATCGTCGCCATCGCCGGCTGGGCGAGGCGCCTCAGACGCGAGCATGGCGAGGGGGTCGGCGGGGTCCGCGTCCACCGTTCGTCCGACCCCGGCCACTGGATCCTGACCTGGCCCTGGTCGGGCGCGGAGCGTGCCCGCCTCATCGCCGAGGCGTCGATTGCGCTGTCGGAGCGCGGCGCCACGCCCGCCCGGTGGGCCCGCCTGACGGGCGCCCAGGACCGCCTCCTGGCGTCGTGGATCGAGCGGATCGGCCGGGCGTCGGCCACGCCGCCGCCCTGGATCCGGGATGCGGATCGGCGGATGCCCGCGATCTCGATCTCGGGCACGAACGGCAAGTCGACCACGACCCGCCTCCTCACGCGCATCCTCCTGCGGGCCGGGCACCACGTCGGCACCACGACCTCGGACGGCATCCTCGTGGACGAGCGGATGGTGGAGCCGGGCGACTGGACGGGTCCCGGCGGCGCCCACGAGATCCTCCGCCGGAGCGATGTCGACGTGGCCGTCCTCGAGACCGCCCGCGGCGGCCTGGTCCTGCGCGGCGTGGGCTACGAGTCGAACGACGCCAGCATCCTGACCAACGTCAGCTCCGACCACCTCGACCTGCAGGGGATCCACACCCTGCCCGAGCTCGCCGAGGTCAAGGCCACGATCTGCCGCATCACCCGACCCGATGGCTGGGTGATCCTGAACGCCGACGATCCGTTCGTCCGGGCGGTGGCCCGCACCGTCCGCGCCCGAGTCGCCCTCTTCACCCTCGAGGGCGATGCCTCGCCCGCCGTCCGCCGCCATCTCGCCCGCGGCGGCCGGGCCTACCTGGTGCGGCGGGGTGAGCTCGGCGAGGCGGACGGGACGGGCACCGCGGACGGGGCGGCCTGGCGGCCGATCGCCACGGTCCGGGAGGTCCCGATCACCCTCGCCGGGCTGGCTCGCCACAACGTCGCCAACGCCCTGGCCGCCGCGGCCGGCGCCCGGGCCCTGGGCGCCTCGATCGAGGAGGTTCGCAACGGCCTCATCGACTTCCGGCCCGTGTCCGAGGAATCGCCCGGCCGTCTCAACATCTTCCGAAATGGAGCACGCGTCGCGATCGTCGACTTCGCCCATAACGAGGCCGGGCTGCGCGTCCTCCTCGACGTTGCCGACGGCCTCGCGACGAACGCCGGCGGCCGGGTCACGCCCGTCACCGTCGTCATCGGGACGGCCGGCGATCGGCCCGACGACTCGCTCCGGGGCATGGGGGCGATCGCCGCCTCACGAACGCAGCGCATCGTGATCAAGGAGACGCTGGGCTACCTGCGCGGTCGCTCCCGCGAATCCGTGATCGGCGAGCTGACCGCCGGCGCGCGGGCCGCCGGCTGGACCGGCGAGGTCCCCGTCTACGAGAGCGAGGTCGCAGCGCTGCGCGCGGAGCTCAACGGGGCCGCCGCGGGCGCCGACGGCTCACGGCCCGACGCAGCCCGGATCGTGGTCATCCTCTGCCACGAGGACCGACCAGGGGTGTTCGCCCTCCTCGCCGACCTCGGCTTCCGGCCCCTCCAGTCGGCGGCGGAGCTCCTCAGCCTGGCGCCACGCCTCGAGGAGCGGCGCGGCCGCTGAGGGGAGTCGCCCGGCCGAGGTCCCGAGGCAGGCCGGCCGAGGTCCCGAGGCAGGCCGGCCGAGGTCCCGAGGCAGGCCGGCCGCTGAGGGGAGCCGCCCGGCCGAGGCCACGAGGCACGCCCGGCCGAGGTCCCGAGGCAGGCCGGCCGCTGAGGGGAGCCGCCCGGCCGAGGCCACGAGGCACCCCCGGCCGCTGGCGGGAGTCGCCCGGCTGCCCCGCTGGCGCCGACTCGCCGTCCAGCACCGCCAGTGCGCGTTGCGACGTGGCCCCGTGCGGTTCATGATGGCGGCCAGCGCCGGGTCCCCGGCGATCGACGGACGGATGGAGGGTCTGCCTCGTGGAGTCGGCGATCGGCATCGCGCTCGTGGTGATCTCGGCCGTGCTCATCTTGGGCATCGTCCGCGTCGTCAGCGCCAACCTCAACATCGGCAGGTAGCCGACCGCTTCCGCTTCGAGGCCGCCATCGCGGCACGCCGCGCCGGGGGTCGTGTCCGGCGGGCCGCCCGGTGCCATCGATCGTGCCAATTGCGCACCCGGTGGGACTTCGTCCCCGAACCTCCTGGGGGGTCCGAGGCCCGTCGTGCTCGGCGCGATCCCTGGATCGTGTCAGATCGGGCGTCGGGTGCTCATTCGTCCGCCAATCGGTGAATAGCTCCCACCTGGTGCGCATCTGACACAACACGGATGCGCGCGCCCCCCAGATGGGCGAGTCGGCGGGCGTGCGGAGCGTGCGGGGCGTCCGCTGCACCGCCTGCACCGCCTCTACCGCCTGCACCGCCTGCACCGCCTGCGCCGAGAGTCCGCCGCCGTCGCGCCGCCCCGCGCTGCGCGTGCGCGACCTCAGCCTTCGAGCACCTCGAGCTCGCCCGGGTCGGCGAAGGCGGTCGTGCCGAGGCCCTGGCCGGCGGCGGCCATTGTTTCCCGGTAGACGCCGATGGCGTCGTCGACGCACATCACCAGGAGGTCGCCCGGGTTCGCCCGACGAAGAGCGGCCCGCACCGCGGTCATCTCGTCGAGGATCTTCTGCGACCGCTGGACCCGCGCGCCTTCGGCCCTGGCGAGACGGACCCCGTCGAGGACGTGTGCCGCGGTCTCACCGGAGGCCCGCCCACGGAGGTTTCGATCCTCGCGGACGATGATCTCGTCGAAGGCGCCCGCGGCGAGCGCGCCATAGGCGCTCATGTCCTCGTCGCGGCGGTCGCCGGGAACGCCGATGACGCCGATGGCCCGGCCGTCGCGGGTCCCGTTCTCGACCATCATCCGGTTCACGAAGTCGGCCAGGGCCCGCATCCCGTCGACGTTGTGGCAGTAGTCGATGACGACGCGGACCCCCGCGACCTCGACGAGGTTGAGCCGGCCCGGGGCCTGGAAGAAGGACGTCGTGAAGGTCCGGAGTCCCTGCCGGATGTCGTGGAGATGTGCACCGGCCGCCCACGCCGCGGCCGCGGCCGCCAGCGCATTCGCCACGTTCATCCGGGCCTTGCCGCCGAACGTGGCCGGGACGAGGTGGGTATAGAGGACCGGCATCGTCCGGAGCCCGTGGCGGAGCACGATCTGGTCGCCCTCGGGCGTGTGCTTGATCACGAAGGCGGCCCCGCCGCGCCCACAGTGGCCGTCGACCCGGTCGAAGCCCGGCTCGCCCTTCTCGGTCTGCATCGAGAAGTAGATGACCGCCCCGTCGCAGTGCTGGCTCATCCGGGCCACGTTGTGGTCGTCGGCGTTCAGGACGGCCGTGCCCGTCCGGGGCACCGCCTCCACCAGGACGCCCTTCACGTCGGCCAGCTGGCGAACCGTGTCGATGCCGCCGAGGCCGAGGTGGTCACCCGTGACGTTCGTGACCACGGCCACGTCGTTGCGGTCGTAGCCGAGGCCCTCGCGGAGGATGCCGCCGCGGGCGACCTCGAAGACGGCCGTATCCACGGTCGGGTTCTGGAGGATCATCCGGGCCGACTTCGGACCCGACATGTCGCCGCGCTTGATCATCCGGCCGTCGACGACGATCCCGTCGGTCGAGGTCATGCCCACCCGCCGGCCCATGAGCTTGAGGATGTGGGCGATCATCCGGACCGTCGTCGTCTTGCCGTTCGTGCCGGTTACGCCGATGATCGGGATCCGGGACGGCGCGCCGGGCGGGAAGAGAAGGTCGATGACCGGCCGGGCCACGTACTGCGGCTCGCCCTCGGTCGGATGGGTGTGCATCCGGAAGCCCGGCGCGGCGTTGACCTCGACGATGGCGCCGCCGGTCTCGCGCACCGGGACCGTGATGTCGGGGCAGATGAAGTCGATGCCGGCGACGTCCAGGCCGACCACGCGAGCGGCCATCTCGGCGATCTCGATGTTGTCGGGATGGGCCTCCATCGTCCGGTCGATCGAGGTCCCGCCGGTCGACATGTTGCCGGTCAGGGCGAGCTTGACCCGCGTCCCGGCGGGCGGCACGTCGCCCATCTCATACCCCTGGCCGCGAACGAGGGTGACGGCGGCCTCATCGACCGTGATCTTGGTCAGGACCTTCTCGTGGCCGATGCCGCGTCGCGGATCGCTGTTGGTCCGATCGACCAGCTCCCGGACCGTCGAGGTCCCGTCGCCGACCACGGAGGCCGGCACGCGCTCGGCGATCGCGGCGACCACTCCGCCGATGACCAGGCAGCGGTAGTCGTTGCCGTGGATGTACGTCTCGACCACGAGCTCGCCCGAGCGCGATTCCCTCAGGGCGCCAGCGAACGCGGAGCGGACGTCGTCGTCGGTCTGCAGGTCGAGGTGGACGCCGCGGCCGTGATTGCCGTCGAGCGGCTTGACCACGCACGGGAAGCCGAGCCGTCGCGCCGTTGATACCGCGCCCTCGACGGTCGTGACGACGTCCGCCTTCGGCACGGGCAGGCCGGCGGAGTCGAGGAGCCGGTTGGTGAGGTTCTTGTCGCTCGCGACATCCACGGCGATGCCCGACGTCCGCGACGTCATGGTCGCCCGGATGCGCTGCTGGTGAACGCCCTGGCCCAGCTGGACCAGGGAGTGCCGGTCGAGGCGGATGAAGGGGATGTCGCGTGACGCGGCCTCGTCGAGGATGGCCTGGGTCGACGGTCCGAAGGCGGCCCGCTCGGCGAGCCGGATGAGGGCCTCGAGCTCGGCCAGGTAGTCGAGATCCGGGTCCGAGGCCGGGTCCACGAGATGGTTGACGATCCGGACGGCCAGCTTGCCGGCCTCGGTCCCGACCAGCTCCTCGCGGAACTCGTAGATGACGTTGTACTGGCCCTCGGCCCCGGCGCCGCGCGTCTTGCCGTGCCGGACGTCGGTCCCGGCCAGGTTCTGGAGCTCCAGGGCGACGTGCTCGGCGACGTGGCCCGCCCAGGTCCCGTCGCGGAGGCGGGTCAGGAAGCCGCCGCGCCGGTTGAGCGAGCAGGCATGATCCTCGAGGGACGGCATCCAGGCGATGAGCGCGTCGACGAAGCCCGGGATCGTGTTGCTCGGGAACTGCTCCAGGCTGCCGAGGTCGACGACCATCCGGATGACCTGCGAGCGGGACCAGTAGTTGGGACCCCGAAGGACGCGGGTCTCGAGGATCCGGAGGTCGGGCGAGGGCCGGGCACCGCCGGTGGCGGCCGCGGCGGCCGCCGTCGCGGCGCGTGATCGTCGGGTCCGGCCCGTCTTCGCGGCAGCCTCCGCCACAGTGCTCCCTCCTCACGCCGGGGACCCGGCGAACGGTCGATCGGCTAGCTGGACGCCGCGGCCTCGCCGCCGGGCAGGGCCTTGAGGCCCGGGCCGACCACCCGGTGGCGGCGGCGGAGGTCGAAGCGGTAGCCGGTCGGCAGTGAGTGCAGGACGACGCCGCTGATCATGACCGGCCGGTGCCCGCGGACGTCCCAGGCGTCGGTCTCGGCGGCCGCCCCGTCGACGACGGTGATGCTCCCCCGGCCGATCACCTCGAGGACGTGGTCCGGACCCACCACCCCGGCGGTGTCCTCGTCGACGCCGAGGCCGAGCAGGCTCGGGTTCTGGGCGATGAGGCTGAGCAGCCGCCCGAGGCGGTTCCGCTGCTGGAAGTGCTGGTCGACGATGAC
>JACQEH010000005.1 GCA_016200675.1 Chloroflexota bacterium
CACCGACTACCGCGTCTACGTCCTCGTCGCGCGCCAGGTCAACCTCGTTCGCGGCGACGACCGGATCGGCGCGGCGGCCGATCGCCTGACTTCGGCCACGACCAGGCTGACGGATGCGATCGCCCAGGCCAAGGCGAACGGCAAGGACGTGACCGTCGCGCAGGGCCACCTCGACGCCATGATCGCCGCCATCGCCAAGGCGCGCGGCGAGGTTGCCGGTGACGCGGACGCGGTCCTGGCCCAGACACCCGCCGCCTGGAACGCGGGCACGGCCAAGCCGATCCTCGACGCCGCACGGGACTCGATCTCGGCGGCTCGCTCGGACCTCCGGACCGCGCTGAGCGAGGCTCGCGCGACCCTCGCCGCTCTCCGCTGACGCCGGGCAGGATCTCGGCCGTGCCCGGACACCCGCCGGCCCCTGGTCGGCGGGTGTCGACACGTCCCGGTGCGTCGCTAGACTCGCCTCGATGAAGACGATCCTGGTCGTCGACGACGCGCCGAACATCGTGGAGCTCCTGCGGCTCTACCTCGACGGGGCCGGGTACGCGACGCTCGTCGCGACGGATGGGCCCTCGGCCGTCGAGGCCCACCGGAAGCTCCGACCGGACCTCGTGATCCTCGACCTGATGCTGCCGGGCATGGACGGCTTCGAGGTCTGCCGGGCGATCCGCCGCGAGGCGGACACCCCGGTGATCATGCTGACCGCCCGGACCGACGACGTCGACGCGATCGTCGGCCTTGAGCTGGGTGCCGACGACTACGTCACGAAGCCCTTCAACCCGCGCGCCCTGGTGGCCCGGGTCAAGGCGATCCTCCGGCGGACCGACGGAACCGTCCGGCTCGGCCGCCCGATCGAGGTCGGGTCGCTCCGGATCGACCCCCGTCGGCGCGAGGTCGCCGTCGGCTCACAGGTGGTGGAGCTGCGGGCGCGGGAGTTCGACCTTCTCGCCGCCCTGGCTCGGGACCCCGGCGTCGTCCTCAGCCGCGAGGCGCTCCTCGAGGACGTCTGGGGGACGGATTTCCCGGGCGAGACCCGGACGGTCGACGTCCACGTCTCTGAGCTGCGCCGGAAGCTGGGCCCGGACGGCCCGTCGATCGAGTCCGTCCGCGGCATCGGCTATCGCCTGATCGCCGATGCCTGACCGCGTCTCCGCCCGGATCGCCGCCGCGTTCGCGGTCGTTGGGCTGGTGGCCGTCCTTGCCGTCGGGGCGGGGATGTTCGTGAGCCTCCGAGCGCTCCACCAGGAGGCAACGATCGCGAGCCTCGGCGATCTGGCTCAGCCGGTGCTGGCAAAGGTCCGAACCGTCGGTGCCCTGGCCGAGCTTCGGGCTGCCTCCGCGATGCTCAAGGCGAACCTGCCCGCGGATGTCGGCCTCTATGCCCTCTCTGGCAACCGGGTGGCGACCGCGGAGACCGGCGGCGCGACGGTCGACGTCGCCTCGATCGACCTCTCGGGGGTCGGGCTTGGGGAGTCGAAGGGCGGCGAGCTGCGGGCGTCCGACGGCTCACGCCTCCTGTATTCGGCGACCGTGGTCCGGGCTGCCGGTGCGCTGATCGGCAAGATCTCGGTCGTGCTCACTGCGCCGGACACCTCGGGTGCCCTGGCAATCCGCGACCTCGTGCGGGTCCTGCCCTTCGTGGCGACCGTCATCCTGCTGGTGACGGCACCGATCGCCTGGCTGCTGTCGCGGTCCATCACCCGGCCGCTGCGCCGCCTGGCGGATGCGACGGCGACGGTTCCGGTGCCCGGCACGCCGACGCCGCCCGTCGCGCCCGAAGGCCCCCGCGAAGTCCGCGACCTGACCGATCGGTTCAACGCCATGACGCTGGAGCTGGAGCGCGTCCGGCTCGAGGAGCGCGAGCTCCTGGCGAACATCCGCCACGACCTGAAGACGCCTTTGACGGTGGTGACCGGCTTCGCCGAGGCCCTCCGTGACGGGACGGCAAGCGGCGACGGCGTGGCCCGGGCCGGTGATGCGATCGCGCAGGAGGCGGCCCGTATGAGCGGCCTCGTCGAGGACCTCCGTTCGATCGATGAGGTCGGCACGGCGGGCGTGGCGCTCCGCCCGGAGCAGCTGGATCCCGCCCGACTCGTCGCGGATGCGGTCACGAGGTTCGGGCCGCGAGCCGCGGCTGCGGGCGTGGAGCTGCGGTCGGGCGCCGATGGGGAGCTGGCCCTGGCGGCCGACCGGGCGGCAGTCGAGCGGATTCTCGGCAACCTCGTCGACAACGCGCTGGCGGTCGTGCCGAGCGGCGGGCATGTCCTTGTCGAGGCACGGGCGGCCGGCGGGCCGGCCGTCGCCTTCCGGGTCAGCGACGACGGACCGGGGTTCCCACCTGGCTCGCTCGAGCGGGTCTTCGACCGCTTCTACCGGGCGGATCCGGCGAGGAGCGGACCGGGGACGGGCCTCGGCCTGTCGATCGTCCGGGCCCTCGCCCGTGCCCACGGTGGTGACGCCGCGGCGGAGAACCTCGCCCCGACCGGGGCCCGCGTCACGGTGACCCTGCCGGCCGTGCCGCTTCGATAGGGGCGGTACGCCGGGCGGTGGCCCAGTCCCGCACCGAACCCGGTCCCGCACCGAGCCCGGTCCCGCGCCGAGCCTGGTCCCGCACCGAGCAGTCCCGCACTGAGACCCGCCTCGCACCGAGCGTTCCCGCACCCACTGGACCGAGCCGTTCCCGCACCCACTGGACCGAGCCGTTCCCCCACCCACTGGACCGACAGTCCACACGGATGCGGCTGATCCGCCAGAGCTGGACCCGCAGGCGCGGATTACGCGCATTCGGGCACGAAGGTGGGCCCGAAGTTGCCCGGCACTGGACCGTTGGCCCAGTTCGCGACCGATCGGGGTGATCCCTCTGGACCGACAGGCCAGTGGATGCCCGCGCCGTCCCCGCCCGCGCCGCCCGTGCGGTGCGATCCGCTAGACTAGGGCGACCCCGGACACCAGCTCCTCGGTGTCGTGAACGTCGCCGACGCGCCAGTGCGGCACGTCCCGCGCATCCAGCGCCGCCTCGATCGCCCCGAGGTCCGCGGGCGGGATCGCGGCGAGGAGGCCGCCCGAGGTCTGCGGGTCGTGGGCCAGCGTCACCAGCTCGGACGGCACCCCAGGTCCGACCTCGAGAGCCGGCAGGACGAAGCGCCGGTTGTGTGCCGCACCGTCCGTCTCCACGCCGGCCCGGGCGAGCTCGAGCGCGCCCTCGAG
>JACQEH010000006.1 GCA_016200675.1 Chloroflexota bacterium
CACCGCGGACGTCGCCGACGGATCGCCGACATCGACGATGCCGCTGACCAGCGTGTCGCCGAGGATGCGGCCATCGGCTCCCACCCGGCGAAGGACGGATTGGCCACCGTCGACGCTCGCGCATGCGAGCCACCATGCGCCGCCCGCGACTTCGCCGGCTTCGGAGACATTGCCCCCGCAGCCCGAGGCCACGGCAAGGGTGTCGGCCCCCGACAGGCGCGCGCCATCGAACGTCACGACGAACGTGTCCGTCGAGAAGAGGTAGTTGGGGTTGACGGCTCCGGGGGGCGACCATCGGTAGGTCGGTCGGGCGACGGCGAGACGGCCGCCACCGATGGATCCGATCACGCGCGGGGCGTCGACGCCAGTCCGGGTCGTCTCGGTGCCATCGGCGTCATCGGGGAGCGAGAAGCGCTGGAGGACGGCGCCCGTCGTCACATCCACCAGGTCCAGACCGCTCCGCCAGGCGGGGTGGGCGTGAACGGTCCAGCCGACGAAGGCGATGCTCGGATCCGCCGTGTACGAAACGTGGACTGCCACGTGCTGCGCCTGTTCGGTCACCCCGACGTCACGGGGATCCGGCGATCCCACGAAGTCGCCGACGGGCGCGCTCCCCGTTACCGATCCGGTAGCGTCGTAACGGTTCCATGTCACGGTCATCCTGGTAAAGCTGCCGCTCTCGTATCCGTCGGCACCGATGCAGATGCAGTAGAGGACGCCGTTCGGAGCTCGCCGGACGTCGGTGCCCCATTGCCCCTGGCCGAAGGTCTGGCCCACCGTCCCGGTCGCCAGGTCGACGAGGGAGAACGTCGACTCGATGCTCGCGATCAGCAGCGAGGGCGACGGCATGTCCCCATTCACGAGGAGCTTGGGTAGCTGGCTTGCGGCAACACGGCTGGGCTCGGGGCGCGCCGTCCCGGACGGACTCCGACCGGGCCCCTGGCTGGGGCTTGCCGGGCCCGAGGGCCTCGTCAGCCAGACTCCCAGGACCGCCGCCGCGACCGTCAGGACGATCGCCCCGCCCGCAGCCCGACCGAGGCGGCCGGCGGTGCCGCGGAGGAACGCCGCGCGCCGCGCTCGAGGCGAGCGTGCCCGGTCGCGCCAGCCCGGTTGATCGAGTCGCACCGGTGGCATCTCCCAGGCCCCGGCGACATCGCGGACCAGGCGGGAGATCTCGGCATCATCGGGTGATGCGACGTCGTTGGCGGCGCTGGCCATCGGGGGTCGTCCTTCGTCGGGTGTCATGGCAGGACCTCGGGCGGTTCACGGTCGGGATCGGCTCGGTGGGGCAGGACGCGATCAAGGCGGATCTCCGACGTCACGGCCGGGGGCGCCTGGCGCGGGGCGTCGGCGGGCCCGAGCCGGCGTCGGAGCTGGGCGTGCGCTCGCGAGAGCATCGAGCCGACGGTGCCGCCGCCGATCCCGAGGAAGGCGCCGATCTGGGCATAGTCGTAGCCGTAGTAATGGCGCAGCACGAGGGCCGCCCTGGTGCGCGGTTCGAGCGTGGCGAGTGCGTCGTCGACCACGTCGCGCCTCGCGAAGTCCGAAGCCGGGTCGGCGCCCCGGCGGCCGCCGGGGTCATCGACCGTCGCTCGGCCGAGCACCGGGATCGCCTGGTGGCGCACCCGCCGTCGCCGCAGTTGATCGAGCGCGACGTGGACCACGATCCCGTGGAGCCAGGCGAGCAACGACCGCTGGCTGTCGTACTGGTCCCAGCGCTCCCAGGCGCGCGCAAACGCATCGTGCGTCGCGTCCATCGCCTCCTCGCGGTCACGGAGCACGCCGAAGGCAACCCGGTACACCTCGGGCGCGTGCTCACGATAGGCGAGGTCGACGGCCCGTTCCTTGAAGCTGGCTTCCATCACAGCAAACCTACGCATGGGCGGCGCAGTTCGTTGCACCGATTCTGGCGTTCGTCCCTCACGCCACCCTTCCAGGCGCACTGCCGCTCGACCATGCGCTTCGGACCGACTCGACATGCCTCCTCTGCCACCACATCAAGGTGGTCGGGGAGTCGCCCTCGGCGGATGCTTCCACGGTGGATCCGACTGGCCTCCTGCTCTCGTCGAGCGCGCCGGTCAAGGCTCAGCCGGCGGGGCCGGGTTCGCCCCGCACGCCCTGGTCGCCAAAGCGTCGCAGCGCCTTCTGGGAGATCCAGCGCGCAGCCCATCCCAGCGGCGTGTAGCGGCCCGGCAGGATCGCCCTTGGACCGCCGGGACGGCGAAGGTCGTTGACGAGGTCGCGCCGATCGTGGACGACGCGGCCCACGAGGACCCGGACCAACCGGCCGTGGGCCGCGCCGGTGATCAGGCGACGGGTCTCTGGCAGGGTGGCAAGGCGGGCAAGCCGGCCCAGTCCGCGGACGGTCGGCACGTGGCCTCCGGTTGCGTGGTGGATGGCCATGGTGCACCGGCAAGGTCGCCGGGGTCATGACGGGCCGTAACGCGGCTGGAAGGCATCCCACCCGCGACCGGAGGGGGATTCAGCAGACAGGCCGGTATCATCGCGACGTTCCCACCTGAAGGCGCATTCAGCCCGGGTCAGGGCGACGCGCTGAAAGCCGACATGACCGCAAACCAGGCCTTCCCAGATTCGCCCGGCCGGGCCCGCCGGCGGGTCAGACCGCCGCCCGAGCTCGACGAGCCGATCCTCGCGGAGCTCTTCAGCGCGGAGCGCCTGGAGCAGCATGCCCGGACCCTCGCGGCGGCCCAGCCGGTCACGAGCACGCCCCGCCGCGGCCGGGCGGTGGCCCCGAGGATCGCGGACAACGGGCGGGTCCTCCTGGAGTCGTACCGGATCCTCGCCCGGGCCATCAAGGACGAGCGCTCGATCACGCCGGCGGCCGAATGGCTCGTCGACAACTTCCACATCGTCGACGAGCAGCTCCGCGAGATCCGCGACGACCTGCCTCCGGACTACTACCGCGAGCTCCCGAAGCTCGCCGAGGGCCATCTCGCCGGCTACCCGCGCGTCCTCGGCATCGCCTGGGCCTACGTCGCCCACACCGACAGTCGCTTCGACCCCGACAGCCTCCGCCGGATGATCCAGGCCTACCAGGAGGTGGAGCCGCTGACGATCGGCGAGCTGTGGGCCATCGCGATCAGCCTCCGCATCCTCCTCGTCGACAACCTCCGCCGCCTGGCGGAGCAGATCGTCCGGAGCCGGGTTGCACGGCAGCTCGCGGATGACCTTGCCGACGGCCTGTTGGGGCTCGGAGGCGGGAGCCCCACCGAGGCGATGGCGGCCCTCCGCCGCCGGGCGAAGGCCTCGCTCCCGACGGCGGCCCGCGTCCAGCTCTTCCAGCGCCTCCGGGACCAGGATCCCGACGTGACCCCGGCCCTCGGCTGGCTCGAGGAGCTCCTCGCCGCCCAGGGCACCACGACCGAGGAGATGGTCCGTCTGGAGCACCAGCGGCAGGCGACGATGAACGTCACCGTCCGGAACGTCATCACGAGCATGCGCATCATCTCGTGGTTCGACTGGGCCCGGTTCGTCGAGAGCGTCAGCCTCGTCGACCGCCTCCTCGAGGCGCAGAGCGCCTTCGCGGCCATGGACTTTGCGACCCGCGATCGGTACCGGCATGCCGTGGAGGCGCTGGCCCGAGCGTCCGGGTCCACCGAGATCGAGGTCGCCCAGGCGGCGGCCTCGATGGCCGCGGCCGCCCCGGGACCCGTCCCGGGACCCGCCCCGGGACCCGCCCCCGGAGCCTCGGCGTCCGCCCCGGCCCGGGACCCGGGCCACTACCTGATCTCGACCGGCCGCCACGAGCTCGAGCGGCGGCTCGGCGTCCGCGCCTCGCTCCCGAGCCGACTCCGGCGGGCCGTGGTGGTCCCCGCGACGATCGGCTACCTGGGGACCGTCGCTTTCGTGACGGGCGCCGCCCTGGCCGTCCCGCTGGCCCTCTCGGGGCGCCTCGGGCTCGGAACGCTGCTCGTGGCCATGGCCGCGATCCTGCCGGCGTCCGACCTGGCAATCGCCCTCGTCAATCGCCTCGTGACCAATGTCCTCGGGCCCCGGCCGCTGCCGCGGCTCGACCTGGACGAGGGCGTGCCGACCGCGATGCGAACGCTCGTCGTGGTGCCGACCCTGCTCACGTCAGCGGACGCCGTCGAGGGCCTCGTCGGCCAGCTCGAGGTCCACTATCTCGGCAACACCGAGGGCGACCTCCGGTTCGCCCTCCTGACCGACTGGCGCGACGCCCCGACCGAGCATGTCGAAGGCGACGACGAACTCCTGTCGGTCGCCGCGGCCGGCATCGAGCGCCTCAACGACCGCTACGGCGAGGCACCCGGCGGTGGTGCCCGGTTCCTGCTCTTCCATCGCCTCCGGCGCTGGAACGAAAGCGAGAACTGCTGGATGGGCTGGGAGCGCAAGCGCGGCAAGCTCGAGGAGCTGAATGCGCTCCTGCGAGGTGCGACGACCACGAGCATCCTGGTCACCGGTCGTCCCGTCTCGACCCCACCGCCGGGGGTCCGCTTCGTGGTCACCCTGGACGCTGACACCCGGCTGCCGCGCGGCGCGGTCGGGCGCCTGGTCGGGACGATCGCCCACCCCCTCAACGAGCCGACGTACGACCCGGGCGCGGGTCGGGTCACCCACGGCTACGGGATCCTCCAGCCGCGCGTCACGCCGACCCTGCCGGCCGAGCACGAGGCCTCGCCCTTCCAGCGGATCTTTTCGGGATCCGCGGGGATCGACCCCTACGCCTCGGCGGTGTCGGACGTCTACCAGGACCTGTTCGGCGAGGGAAGCTTCACCGGCAAGGGCATCTACGACGTCGATGCCTTCGCCGCCGCCCTCGGCGGGCGGGTCCCCGAGAACACCCTCCTCAGCCACGACCTCTTCGAGGGCACCTTCGCCCGGGCCGGGCTGGTCACGGATGTCGAGCTCTTCGACGAGTTCCCCCAGAACTACCTCGTGGCGGCGGCGCGCCAGCATCGCTGGGCGCGGGGCGACTGGCAGCTGCTGCCGTGGATCCTGGGTCGGGCCCGTGGCGCCGCCGGCCGGCGGCCTGGCGCCATGCCCGGCATCGGCCGCTGGAAGATGGTCGACAACCTCCGCCGGACGCTGTCCGCGCCGTTCACGGTCGTGGCCCTCGTCCTCGCCTGGGCCCTGCCGTCCGTCGCCGCCGGCCCCTGGACGGCCTTCGTCCTCGCCTGCTTCGTCATCCCTGAGAGCCTGCCGATCCTCTCGGGGATTCTTCCGAAGCGCAGGAACATCTCGAAGCGCAGTCACCTTCGGGCCGTCGGCGCCGACGTGGCGCTCGGGGCGGCCCACGTGGGGCTCGGCCTGACCCTCCTCGCCCACCAGGCATGGCTCATGGCCGACGCCGTGGCCCGGACGCTGTGGCGGCTGGTGGTCACGCATCGGATGCTCCTGGATTGGACGACGGCCGCCGAGGCCAAGGCCAGCCAGGACCTCGACGCCCCGGGGTTCGCCCGCCAGATGGCCGGCAGCGTCGCGATCGCGGCCGCCGCCACGGCCGCGGTGCTCCTCGGGAACCCGCCCGCGGCGCTCATCGCCGCGCCGTTCCTCGTCCTGTGGGCGGCCTCGCCCATCGTCGCCCGCTGGGTGAGCACGCCGCGGGCCGACGGCGTAGCCGAGCTGCTCTCGGCCGCAGACGTCGGCGTTCTGCGCCAGGCCGCGCGCCGGACGTGGCGCTTCTTCGAGACCTTCGTGGGGCCGGCCGACAACGCCCTGCCGCCCGACAACTTCCAGGACGATCCGGTGCCGGCCGTCGCCCACCGGACCTCCCCGACGAACATCGGCATGTACCTCCTGGCGACGGTCACGGCCCGCGACTTCGGCTGGATCGGGACCCTCGAGATGGTCGAGCGGCTGGAGGCGACCCTGGCCTCGATGGAGCGACTGGAGCGCTATCGGGGCCATCTCTACAACTGGTACGACACGCGGACGCTGGCCCGCCTGGAGCCGGCCTACGTGTCGTCGGTGGACAGCGGCAACCTCGCCGGCCACCTCCTCGTCCTCTCGAACGCCTGCCGCCTCATGATCGAGCAGCCGCTCCCGATCGCCGCCGCCGAGGCCGGCATCGAGGACGCGATCTCCCTGGTCCGGGCCGCGGCCGGCGCGATCACGGACAACCGCCGCAGCCAGACGCTGGGGCGCCGGCCCCTCGACGAGGCGCTGAGCGCCCCGCGGCCGAACCACCCGGCGGACGGTGTCACCGCGACGTCCTGGAGGGCGGCCCTCGCGGGGCTCGAGGCCTATACGCAGACGCTGACCGATGTTGCGGCCGCCCTGACGGCGGAGCGTGGGGACGGCGACCAGACCGAGCTCGTCGCCTGGGCGGAGAGCGCCAGGTCCGCCGTCGCAAGCCACGCCCGCGACGCCGAGCTCCTCGCGGGCGCCGGGGAGGCAGGCAGGCTGCCGACGCTCGCCGAGCTGGCGGACGACGCCCGCGCCCGGGGACCCATGGCGGGTGACCAGGGGCTGATGGTCGGGTCGTCGGCCACGAACCTCGTCCGGCGCCTCCGGGCCATCGCCGATCACGCCCAGGACCTCTTCCGCCAGACGGACTTCAGCTTCCTCTTCGACCCCACCCGGAAGCTCCTCTCGATCGGCTTCCGGGTCCTCGACGGGACGCTGGACCCGAGCTGCTACGACCTCCTCGCCTCGGAGGCCCGACTGGCAAGCTTCCTGGCGATCGCGAAGGGCGACGCGGGTCCCGAGCACTGGTTCCGGCTGGGCCGCGTCCTCACGCCGGTCGGCCGCGGCTCGGCCCTCATCTCGTGGTCGGGCTCGATGTTCGAGTACCTGATGCCCGCCCTGGTCATGCGCTCGCCGGCCCTGAGCCTCCTCGACCAGACCTACCGTCTGGTCGTGGCCCGCCAGATGAGCTACGCGGAGGAGCTCGGCGTGCCCTGGGGGATGTCCGAGTCGGCGTTCAATGCGCGGGATCTCGAGCAGACCTACCAGTACGCGAGCTTCGGCGTCCCCGGCCTCGGCCTGAAGCGCGGGCTCAGCCAGGACGTGGTCGTCGCGCCCTACGCGACGGCGCTGGCGGCGATGGTCCAGCCCGAGGCCGCGGTCCGGAACTTCGACCGCCTCGCGGCAGCCGGTGCGGCCGGTCGGTATGGGTTCCGGGAGGCCCTCGACTACACCACGCGCCGGCTGCCCGAGGGCGCCACGGTCGCGATCGTCCAGAGCTACATGGCCCACCACCAGGGCATGGCCCTGGTGGCCCTCGGCAACGTCGTCAACGGCCGGCTGATGGTGGAGCGCTTCCACGCCGATCCGATCGTGGAGGCGACCGAGCTCCTGCTCCAGGAGCGGATGCCGCGCGACGTCCTGGTCGGCCGGCCACGCGCGGAGGAGGTCAAGGGCGCCGCCGACGTCCGCGACCTCGTGCCGCCGGTGGTGCGGCGGTTCACCTCACCTCACGACGCGATCCCGAGGACCCACATCCTCTCCAATGGGCGCTACGCCGTCATGGTCACCGCCGCCGGTTCCGGCTACAGCCGCCGCCGCGACCTGGCCGTGACCCGCTGGCGGGAGGACGCAACGCGCGACCCCTGGGGCGCGTACCTCTTCCTCCGCGACATGCAGAGCGGCGCGGTCTGGTCGGCCGGTCACCAGCCGACGGGCGCGGAGGCCGACTCCTACGAGGTCAACTACGCCGAGGACCACGCCGACTTCCTGCGTCGCGACGGCTCCATCGTCACCGGTCTCACGATCGTCGTCTCGACTGAGCACGACGCCGAGATTCGGCGGGTGACGCTGGCGAACCTGGGATCGCAGGTCCGGGAGATCGAGCTCACGTCCTACGCCGAGATCGCCCTTGGCCCCCAGGCCGCCGACGTCGCCCACCCGGCCTTCGAGAACCTCTTCGTCCAGACCGAGTTCATCCCCGCCATCGGCGCCCTCCTCGCGACCCGCCGGCCACGGTCCGCCGACGAGCCGCCGATCTGGGCCGCCCACGTGGCCGCCGTCGAGGGCGACGGCGCGGGAGTCCTCCAGTACGAGACCGATCGGGCTCGGTTCCTCGGTCGCGGCCGGACGGTTCGCTCGCCCGTGTCGGTCATGGACGGCCGGCCGCTCTCCGATACCGTGGGGCCGGTCCTCGACCCGATCTTCAGCCTTCGCTGCCGCGTCCGGCTGGCCCCCGGCGAGACCGCCCACGCGATCTTCTCGACCGTCATCGCCGGCTCGCGCGACGAGGTCCTCGATCTCGCCGACAAGTACCGCGACGCGGCAACCTTCGAGCGGGCGACGACGCTGGCGTGGACCCAGGCGCAGGTCCAGCTGCACCATCTCGGGATCGAGTCGGACGAGGCCCACCTCTTCCAGCGGCTCGCCAACCGGATCATCTTCTCGGACCCGTCCCTCCGACCAGCCGCCGGCATCCTGGCGGCCAACGATCGCGGCGCGCCGACGCTGTGGGCCCACGGTATCTCGGGCGACCTGCCGATCGTCCTCGTCCGGATCGACGAGGCCGAGGACCTCGACATCGTCCGCCAGCTCCTGCGCGCGCACGAGTACTGGCGCCTCAAGCTCCTGGACGTCGATCTCGTGATCCTGAACGAGCACGGCGCCACCTACGCGGCGACGCTCCAGGAGGCCCTCGAGACCGTCGTCCGGACGAGCCAGTCCAGCCTCTCCCAGGACGGCCACCCCGGCCGGGGCAGCGTCCACATCCTGCGCGGCGACCAGCTGGCCGGGCCCGACCGGACGGTCCTGCTGGCCGCGGCCCGGGCGGTCCTCCTCAGCCATCGCGGAACGCTCAGCGACCAGGTCGTCCGGATGGAACGGCCGCAGCGGATCGCCGCGAGCCCGCCGCTGGTCGCGCCGCGCAGCGCCACGCCCGACGCCCCGGTGGCGCGTCCCGAGCTCGAGTACTTCAACGGCCTCGGGGGCTTCGCCGACGAGGGCCGGGAGTACGTTGCGATCCTCGGCCCCGGCCAGGCGACGCCGGCCCCGTGGCTCAACGTGATCGCCAATCCGGGGTTCGGGTTCCAGGTCTCGGAGTCTGGGGCGGGCTACACCTGGTCGGGCAACAGCCACGAGAACCAGCTGACACCCTGGTCCAACGATCCGGTCAGCGATCCGGTCAGCGAGGCGATCTACCTGCGCGATGACGAAAGCGGCGAGCTGTGGGGACCCACCGCCCTCCCGATCCGGCTGGAGGACTCGACGTACGTCGCCCGTCATGGCGCCGGCTACAGCCGCTTCGAGCACCTCCACGACGGCATCAACCTGGGTCTCGTCCAGTTCGTCCCGCTCGACGGGGCGGTCAAGGTCTCGGTCGTCACGGTCGAGAACCGCTCCGGCCGTCCGCGTCGGCTGTCCCTGACCGCCTACGCCGAGTGGGCCATGGGGACGTCGCGTGCCGCGAGCGCGCCGTGGATCGTGACCTCGCTCGAGCCCGACACGGGCGCACTCCTCGTGCGGAACCCCTCGAACACGGAGTTCGCCGGTCGACATGCCTTCCTCGACCTCGGCGGGCGCCAGACCGCCTGGACCACCGACCGGACCGAATTCCTGGGCCGCAACGGGGCGCCGGACCGGCCGGCAGGCCTGGCGCGCGGCCACGTGCTGGCCAGCGCCGCGGGCGCCGGCCTGGATCCGTGCACCGCCATCCAGACGACGTTCGAGCTGGCGAGCGGGACGCGAACCGAGGTCGTCGTCCTCCTCGGAGAGGCCGCCGACGCGGCCGCCGCCGCCGCTCTTGTCCGCACGTCGCGGGCGATGGACCACGCGGCGGAGCTCGCGGCGATCGCGAAGCACTGGGACGACACGCTCGGCGCGGTCCAGGTGCGGACGCCGGAGCGGGCGATGGACCTCATGCTCAACCGCTGGCTCATCTACCAGACCATCGCCTGCCGGCTCTGGGCACGCGCCGGCTTCTACCAGGCCGGCGGCGCCTACGGCTTCCGTGACCAGCTCCAGGACGTGATCGCCCTCGTCACCCCCCGCCGCGACCTCGCCCGGGGGCACCTCCTCCGGGCAGCGGCCCGGCAGTTCCCCGAGGGCGACGTCCAGCACTGGTGGCACCCGCCGTCAGGTCGGGGTGTCCGGACCAGGATCTCGGACGACCGGGTCTGGCTGCCCTACGTCGTCGATCGCTACATCGCCGGCAGCGGCGACGTCGCGGTCCTCGAGGAGGTCGTTCCGTATCTCGAGGGACCGGTCCTCCAGCCCGACCAGGTGGACGCGTACTTCCTGCCCGGGCGCACCTCGACGCCGGCGTCGCTCTTCGAACACTGTGCGGCGGCGCTCGACCGCAGCCTCGCCCTCGGCACGCACGGCCTGCCCCTGATCGGGTCCGGCGACTGGAACGACGGGATGAACCGCGTCGGCCGTGAAGGGCGTGGCGAGAGCGTCTGGCTGGCCTGGTTCCTGTACGCCGCCCTGGCCGCCTTCGTCCCGTATGCCGAGGCTCGCGGAGCGGCCATCCGCGCGGAGCGCTGGCGGGACACGATGAAGGGCCTTCGACGGGCCCTCGAGCGGCACGGCTGGGACGGCGACTGGTATCGCCGGGCGTTCTTCGACGACGGCACGCCCCTCGGGTCGGCGGCGAACGTCGAGTGCCGCATCGACTCGATCGCCCAGTCCTGGAGCGTCCTGTCCGGGGCCGCGAATCCCGTCCACGCGGCGCGAGCGATGGCCGCCGTCGAGGAATACCTCCTCCGCCGCGGCGACGGGCTCGTCCTGCTCCTCACGCCGCCCTTCGACCAATCGGACGTGGACCCCGGCTATGTGAAGGGCTACCTGCCCGGGATCCGCGAGAACGGCGGCCAGTACACGCACGGGGCGATCTGGTCCGTCCTCGCCTTCGCCGCCCTCGGCGACGGCGACAAGGCGGGCGAGCTCTTCTCCATCCTCAACCCCGTCAACCACGCCAGCACCCGGGCCGGGGTCCATCGCTACAAGGTCGAGCCGTACGTCATGGCCGGCGATGTCTACTCGGAGACGCCCCACGTCGGGCGCGGCGGGTGGACCTGGTACACGGGCTCGTCGGGCTGGATGTACCAGGCCGGGATGGAGGCCATCCTCGGCTTCCGGGTCCGAGGAGCCACGCTCGCGATCGATCCCTGCATTCCGCGTTCCTGGCCGCGCTATGAGATCGACTTCCGGTACCACGCGGCGAGGTACCGGATCGTCGTCGAGAACCCTGCCGGGGTCAGCCGCGGCGTGGCCTCGATCCTCGTCGATGGGGCGCGCCTGGCACCCGGGGCGGCCGTCCCCCTCGTCGACGACGGCCTGACCCACCAGGTGGCCGTCGTCCTCGGCTGAGCGCAGTTCTCGGACCGCCGCCCTCCCGCGGCCCCGCGCAATCGCCGACCTGCGGGCGCGGGGCGTCCGCATTCGAGGACGACGAGGCGCGGGATCCGCCGACCAGCGACGGCGTCGCCGACGTGGGCCACACATGGGCCTCGACAGGGGACTCACGTTGGCGGCCCTGCGATGTCGGGCGGCCGCACGTGCGGTCGTTCCGATCGGGCGAGCGTCGCAGCCCGTCGTGGCTGGTGCGACCGGCGCGCTGGTACCGAGAGGGGCCGGACCTTCAGGCCCGGGGCCGGCGATGCCAGAACGTCACCGCGCGGCGACTGCGCATGCCGCCGACGCCGGTAGCGCCGGTCCGATGGATGTCGCATCATCGCCGGCACGCCACCTGCAGCGGGGCCCCTCCCGACGCAGGCGCCGTGCATGAGGACCGACCGATGGCCCGTCTCCAGGCCAAGGCGCTCGATCTCCCGGACGAGGTCCGGCCGACGCCGTTCGGGCGTGTCGACATCTACAACCTCGACGACCTGGTCATCGGACGGATGGTCTTCCAGCCCGGCTGGCACTGGATGGAGCACGTCCAGCCGATCGCGGGCACGAGCCTCTGCCAGTACCACCATGTCGGCGTCTGTATCAGCGGCCGGCTCGGGAATCGCCTCGAGGATGGCACGGTGCTCGAGATCGGCCCGGGCATGGTCTTCGAGATCCCGCCAGGCCACGACGGCTGGGTCATCGGCGACGAACCGTTCGTGGCCTATGACGTGGCCGGCGTCCGGTCCTTCGCCCGGGTGGACCAGGCGACCCAGCGCATCCTCGGGACGATGCTCTTCACCGACATCGTCGACTCCACCGCTCTCGCCGAGTCGCTCGGACCGGCCGGCTGGCGGGAGCTCGTGGGAACGCATAACGAGCGCATTCAGTTCGAGCTCGATCGCTATCGCGGGCGGCTCGTCAAGACGACCGGTGACGGCGTCCTGGCCATCTTCGATGGGGCGGAGCGGGCCGTCCGGGCCGCGGCGGCAATCTGCCTCGCGGCGAAGTCCCTGGGCCTCGCCATCCGGGCCGGGATCCACACGGGCGAGGTCGAGATCGCCGCGGGCGATGTCCGGGGGCTGGCCGTGCACGTCGCCGCGCGGGTCATGGCCCAGGCCGGCCCGAGCCAGGTCCTCGTGTCGGCAACCACCCGGGAGCTTGTTGCCGACTCCGGACTGGCGTTCGTGGACGCGGGCAGCCACGAGCTGAAGGGGGTCTCGGGCGCGCGCCAGCTCTACCGCCTCGCGGCGGCTCCGACGGGCTGACCGTCGCGAAGCGGCCCGAATCTCGGGGTCGCCGGAACCATTCGGCCCCTGGGCGCGACATACACGCTGAGCGCGACCTGACGGTCGCGCCGCGAACGAGGGCCGGCATGGACCAGCGAGAACGCGTCGAACGGGCGAGGCGAGGCGATCATGACGCCTTCGCCGTGCTCGCCGGCACGTTCGTCGCGCGGCTGGACGCGGCGGCCCGCCTCATCCTCCGGGACCCCGAACTTGCGCGAGACGCGGTCCAGGAGGGCGTCATCCACGCCTGGCGGAACCTGCCCACGCTCCGTGACCCCGATCGATTCGAGGCATGGCTGCACCGGCTGGTGATCCGTTCGTGCATCGACATCCTGCGCCGGCGAGGTCGTCGACCGATCGAGGTCGAGCTGAGCCCGATCGATGGCCCAGCGATGGCCGATGTCTCTGCACTCATTGCCGACCGCGAGGTGCTCGACGCGGCGCTCAGGCGCCTCGATCCCGAGTGGCGAGCGGTCGTCGTCCTGCACTTCTACCTCGGCCTGCCGCTGCCGGCCGTGGCCTCCACCCTCGGCATTCCCGTCGGCACCGCCAAGTCACGACTCCACCGATCCCTGGCCGCCATGCGGCTCACGATCGATGCGGATCAAGGCGAGGCTGGACCGACATCACGCAGGCAAGGGCAGTACGCATGACCCCGTTCGACCGGCTGGAACGCCACCTGCCCGATCTCCTGTCCGACCTGGCTTCGGCCCGCGTCCCGGACTACTTCGACGACCTCCTCCAGGCCACCGCTCGCACCCGCCAGCGTCCCGCCTGGGCTTCCCTCGAAAGGTGGCTTCCCGTGGATCTGACCCTGCCCGCACCGCTGGGCCGAGCCCGCCTGGCACCGCGGCTCGCCCTTCTCCTCCTGGCCGCCCTGCTCGCCGCAGCGGCCCTCATCGCCTACGCCGGCTCGCACCAGGTCCGATTGCCGGCCCCATTCGGGGTGGCGGCCAACGGCTCGCTTCTGTTCAACACCGCGGGCGGCGACATCGTCTCGGCGGATCCGGCGACCCTGAACGGGACGACGATCGTTGCCGCGAAGGCGGCAGCGACGGCCGATGGGGTGATTCCGTCCCGGAACGGACGATTCATCGTGCTGGCAAGCAAGCTTGGAGGCGGTGAGCAGTTCTCGATCGCCAACGCCGACGGCTCCAACGTGCGCCCCCTTCCGGGCACCTGGATCAACCAGTCCGAGATCGACACGTCGCCGACGGATTCGCAGGTGGCCATCGTCTCCGAGATCAACGGTGTTCCGTCGATCTCGACGATCGAGACCGACGGGTCGTCCTTCCGGACGCTCCGGCTGGGCCTCGAGGTCAACAGCCTGTGGTACCTGCCGGACGGGCGGCTCCTGTTTCATGGCGCTTCCACGTCCGGCGCCCCGACCTACGGGCTGTACACGGTGAAGCCGGACGGCACCGGGCTTCGCGGGATCGGCCAGACCTCGACCGTCGATGACTGGCTGGCCATCTCGCCATCTCCCGATGGCAGTCGCCTCGTCTACCACAAGTGGGTCGACCTCCCGCTCGAGCACGGCCGGCTCCATGTCGTCGACATCGCGTCGGGCACCGATACGACCCTCCCGGTCGCCGGTGCCACACCGGCCGACGAGTTCGAAAGCGCGACCTTCTCGCCGGATGGCCGGACGATCCTCTTCAAGTGGTTCAGCGCGGACCAGAACGTCCGGCTGGCGATGATGCCTGCCGCCGGAGGGACCGCCGTCCTCCTCGGGCCGGCCGTTCCCTACGACGTCTCGCCCGACGCCCTCTTCTCACCGGATGGCCGTTCGGTCATTGCCTGGTACCCATCGCGTGGCGAGCTCTGGCTCCTCGACCCCGCTGGCCACTCCGGGGCGGATCGGAAGCTGCCGCTCGCTGTCGTCAACCTCCCGACCTGGCAGCGCGTCGCTCCGTGACGTGGCGCTCGGGGGCCGTCGTGGACGATGGGTTCGCGGCGGCCGCCGGGCGTCGTTCCGACGCCTCCAGGGCCCGGAATCCGGTGTCGCCTTCGTCATCGCCAAGGGGAGGTGGAGCGGGAGACGGGGTTCGAACCCGCGACATTCAGCTTGGGAAGCTGACACTCTGCCAACTGAGTTACTCCCGCTCGGGAGAGCGCGGATTCTAGCCGCCGGGAACCAGCGCCGCAATCGCGGGCATCGACGGCGTCGCTACTCGCCCATCACCGTGACGTGCACCGTGCGGTCGCGCGGACGTGTCCCGTCGAAGTCGACGAAGTAGATCCGCCCGAACTCGCCCAGCTCCATCGCGCCGTCGTTGACCGGGATCGTCTCGGAGCGGCCGATCAGCCCGGAGCGGATGTGGGCGTCGGTGTTGAGGCTCCACCAGGCCTCCTCGCCGAGGTTGCCCGTGGCGTGGGCGATGTGGAGCGGGCCCGGGTGCATGTACTGGCCTTCATGGCGACAGGTCGGGGCGACCATCTCGAGGCGGTCGAGCATGTCCTGGAGCAGGAACTCGGTCCCGTCGAAGGTCCGGTCGTGCGACGCCTCCTGGATGATGACCGAGCAGGTGGTGTGCTGCGAGTAGACCGTGACCGTGCCGGCCCTGATGCCCGATGCCGACACCGCGGCGGCCGCCTCGGCGGTGACGTCGTGGAAGGTCGGCTTGCGGAGGGGACTGCTGACGCTGACGACAACGTGGTGGACGGTCATGAGAGGTCCTTTCGCTCGCCGGTGTTCACGCCTGCCGATCGGGATGGAGGTCCTGCCAGGTGCGGGCGGTTGCCTCGAGCATCGCCCGCAGCATCGCCACGGGGTCGGCGGCCCTGAGGACGCCGCTCGACGAGCCGGTTCCGTCCAGGCCCAGCCGCATCACGGTCTCGACGTCGGCGGGGCCGTTCACGCCGGCCCCGCTCATCACGAGGATCCGGGGGTCGACACCCTTGACGGCCGCCACGGCCTCGGCCACGAACCCGGCCATGACGCTGCCGACGGAGCGGCCGCTGGCGATGAGCTCCGGGGGCTCGGCCAGGACGATGTCCGGGCCGAGGCGGGCGAACGCCTCCGCCTCGGCGGGCGAGTCGGCAAAGACGAGGGTCGCCAGGCCGGCCGCCCGGGCCCGCTCAATGGACGCCTCGAGCTCGGCCGGCGACAGCCGCCGCTCGGAGTGGTTGAGGAGCGTGCCCACGGCTCCGGCCTCCCGGACCGCCTCGGCCAGCACCGCCCCGACGCCGCGCCCGGGCGGGAGGGCGTCGACATGCTGGGCGAAGACGAGGATTCGGCTCGTCGCCGCGGCCACGGCGGGGATGTCCACGGCCTGGGGATCGAAGACGATCGAGACGTCGAGCTCCACGGCCAGCCGGTCAGCGGCCACGGCGAGGCGGACCGCGGCGGCCCCCCAGGCGTAGCCCTTCAGGCCGACCTCGAAGACGGGCGGCCGGATTCGGGGCCTGGGCTCGGCGCTCAGACGACCACCGCCTCGATCCCCAGCATCGCGGCCAGGTGCAGGAGCTGGGCGGTCCACCGACCCCGGGCGGCGCCCATGTGGTGGGTGGCGCCGGCCCGGAGCCAGGCGTCGCACCAGTCGGCGATCTTCAGCGTGTCGTGGCGGAAGAGGGTCTGGGGCGCCGAGATCGCACGCGGCGGGAAGGGCAGCAGCTCGCCCTCGCTGATGACGAAGCGCCAGCGATTGCCGCCCACGGTCACGAGGGCCAGGTTGGTGATGGGTCCCGGCTCGTAGGCGAACTCGAAGCCGGCGCCGAAGCCGTGGACGCCCTTGTAGTAGATGGAGTGCTTGACCTTGACCGCACCCGGGGTCCCCATCGCCGGGTTGCCGTGGCCGTCGTGGGAGAACATCACCGCGTTCGTGTCGTAGTCGACGACGTAGTTCTCGAGGGTCGTGGCCTGGCCGGCAAGCTCCTGCATGACCAGCTGTGCCACCGCGGTGTTCACGTCGCCCTCGGGCGAGGCCGGGATCCCGATCTCGCACAGGCGCCCGGTCCCGTAGCTGGGGATGATCCCGACCCGCGGATCCGTGAGCCAGACCTGGTCGAAGGCCGTGAACGCGTCGAACCGATGCTCCCGGACCACGGCCTCGAGGGCGAGGGCAAGGCGGCACGACCGCTCGAAGAGGGCGGGCTCCATCTCGACCGCATAGCGTGCCCGTTCGGCGGCCATGAGCCGGTCGACATCGGCCTGCGGGGTCTCGCCCATGCGGACGGCGACCTTCTCCGGCTCGAGGGGCCACGTCACCGGGCCGATGGACTCGCGCATCGAGAGGCCGTCGAACATGAGGTCCGTCATGCCCTCGAAGTGGTGGCCGACGAGGGCCACGCGGGCCTCCCGGAGCCGCCGCCGGACGGCCGCGGCCTGGATCACCTCGCGGACGCGGCGGCGTCCATCGGGGTCGTCGAAGGTGGAGGTCACGATCGCGAACTGGCGGCCCGTCCGGATGAGGACCGCGGTCAGCTCCGGCATGCCGGCCATGCCGGAGTTGAGCATGACGACATCGAAGCCGTCGTCCTCACCGAGGCGCCGCGGCGGCCGTCGCGGCCGGGCGCATGTGGGCGGTCTTGTTGTAGTCGTCCTCCAGCAGCGCCATCACCAGGACGCCGATCTTCGCCGTCGTTGTCACCTGCCGCTCTCCCTTGCTCCGTTCGCTGGTGTGCCTCGGTTGGTGTGCTCCGTCATCCCGGCCCCGCGGCCCGTTCGAACTCGGGGCGGAGTGCCTCGAACAGGCGGACGTAGCGGTGGTACGCGTCGTCGTAGGCCGGCCCGTTCGCGGGCCCGGGCTCGAATCGGTCACGGGTGGACACGAGCGCGGCTTCGGCTTCGGCCAGGTCTCGAAACGCACCAACGGCCACGCCCGCCAGCATGGCATCGCCGCGGACCGCCGCGTCCTCGCCCTCGAGGGTCACGATCGGCAGGCCGCATACGTCCGCCTTGACCTGGTTCCACAGCCGGCTCCGCGCGCCGCCACCATTGGAGCGGATCTCGGTCGCGGTCGCGCCAGCTTGGGCCAGGAGCTCGACGTTGCGACGGAGCATGAAGGCCACCGCTTCCAGGATCGCCAGGGCGAAGTGCCCGCGGGTGTGGGCGAGGGTGAAGCCCGCGAACACGCCGCGGGCGGCCGGCACGTACTCGGGACTGAAGGCACCGGCGAGGTGCGGCAGCATCGTCAGGCCCTCGCAGCCCGGCGGCACCGCCGCCGCGAACGCGGTGAGTCCCTCGTAGCTGCCGGATCCCCCCGGCCCGTGCGATTCGCCGGACCCGAGTTGGTCCCGGAACCAGGTGAGAGCCATCCCGCCGGTCGGACAGACCGGGCAATAAAGATAGGTGCCCGGGGCGGAGTGGACGTAGACCGGCGTCCGCCGCGTGGGATCGCCGCCGTGGTGGTCGACGGCCGCCTGGATCGTGAGCGCTCCGCCGGTGCTCTCGGAGATCATCCCGCCGGCGATGTTGCCCACGCCCACCGCGCCGGCGCCCTGGTCCATGCCTCCCGCGACCACCGGCAGCCCGGCGCGGAGCCCGAGGGCCTCGGCCGCGTCGGCCTGGAGCGTGCCCACGATCGTGCCGGGCGCGGCGAGCTCGGGCAGCCGCTCCGGCCCCACGCCGACCGCCTCGAGCATCGGCGCCCACCAATCCCCCGAGCGGATGTCGAGGAGCATGGTCGTGCACTGGATCGAGCCGTCGGTCACGAAGCGGCCGGTCAGCCGGCGCAGCACGAAGTCCTCGGCCAGCACGAACCGGTGGGCGCTTCGGAACAGGTCCGGCTCGTGGCGTCGCCACCAGAGGAGCTTCGGGGCCGTCCACGTCGGGTTGACGTCGGGCACGCCGGTCCGGTCGTAGACGTCGGTGGTGCCGAACCGTTCCGCCAGCTCGCGGGCCTCGGCGGCAGCCCGGTTGTCGAGCCAGACGAGGGCCGGTGCGAGCGCCCGTCCCCGACCGTCGACGGCGGCGACGGTCTCACCCTGGCTGGAGACGCCGATCGCCGCGATCGCCGCTCGTTCGACGCCGGCTGTCGAGAGCAGCTCGCGGACGGCCGACAGCGCCGCGGTCCACCACGTCTCGGGGTCGATCTCGACGCGGTCGGGCACGGGATGGACCAGCCGGTACTCCCGCCCGGCCCCGGCGATCCGGCTGCCCGCGGCGTCGTAGAGGCCGGCCTTGACCGACGTCGTGCCGATGTCGAGGCCGAGGAGGAGCGTCATGGCGCCGCCGGCGCTACGCGAGCCCGTGCGTGGCGGCCGCGGCCGCCGGATCGGCGCCTCGCTTGACGACGTCCTGGAGGGCGGCCATGAAGCGCACCGGGTCCACCGCCCCGACGAGATTGCGGCCGAACACGACGCCGCGCGCGCCATCCCGGATGGCCGTCGCCGCGAGCTCGAGGGCATCGACCTCGTGCGGCAGCTTCTTCGCCCCCAGGGCGAGGACGGGCACGGGCGTGGAGCGAACGATCTCGGCGAAGCGTTCGCCCGTGTGGAACGTCTTGACGAGGTCGACGCCGAGCTCCGCGACGATCCGACAGCCGATCGAGATCACCTCGTGGCGCTCCTCGGGCGAGACGTCCTCGTGGCCGGCCGGGTAGACCTCGCCGACGATCGGGACGCCGGCTGATCGCGCCTCGTCCACGCAGCGAGCGACCATGGCCACGTTCTCGGCGTCCACGGCCTCCGAGCCGGTCTTGATGGACATCCCGACGAGGACGATGTCGGCCCCGAGAGTGATGGCGCCCGCCGCCGAGATCATGGGCACGCTCCGGCTCTCGCGATAGCCCCACTGGGTGGCGTACTGGGTGCCCCAGTTGAGGCGGACGAGCATCGCCGGAGCGCCGCGGCGACTGAACGCCGACGCGAGGTGGGGTGCCATGCCGGGGCTGAGGAGGATCGCGTCGGCGCCGGTCAACAGGCCGATGACCGAGGAGAGGTCCTCGAAGCCGGGCCGTGGGCCGTTGTAGAGACCGTGGTCGATGGCGGCCACGACCGCATTCGAGCCGCCGTCGAAGAGTCGTGCCAACCGGATCTGGCCGCCGGAACCCACGGGATCGCCTCCAGGTCGATGGCCCCGCGGCGGTCCGATGGGCCGGCCGGCGACGCCGGGAAGGTGTTCGGATTGATGCTCATATGCTATGCGGAACGTGCCGAGTGTCAAGGCACACGCGTTTGTATCGACCTCGATACTGCATGTTTCGCGCATGAGCCACCACATTCGTGCAGGAACCATCTTGCGATCGGTCGTCGAATCGGCGTACGATCCTGCAGATGCCGCTCCCCGTGGGGGCGGCGTGCTGGCGACCCGCTCGCGGGTCCGCTCGAGTGCAGCGCCCAAGGCCGGACGCTCGGGCGCCAGGAGGCCCGCGGCAGGATGCACGCCGGAAAGGAGACAGGGACTTTGAACCGAAAGTTGCTTGCGTTCGCAGCGACCCTGGCGATCGTGGGGGCTGCCTGCGGCAGCGCGTCGTCGCCGTCACCGGCCGCCACGGCCGCCGGTTCGCAGCCCGTGACGAGCGCCAGTCCCACCACGGCCGCGCCCGTGACGCTGACCCTCTGGCACAACTACGGGACCGAGGCCAACGCCAAGGTCACCGACGCGTTGGTCAAGGCCTACACGACCGCGAACCCCAACGTCACGATCAACGTCGTCAGCCAGCCGGCCGACAACTACTTCGCGCTCCTCAAGACGGCGGCGATCGCGGGCTCGGGCCCGGACCTGATGACGATGTGGACGGGCCTCTTCGCCCTCCAGAACCAGGGCTACCTGGAGCCGCTCAACTCCTATATCCCGACCGCCACGCTCAAGAAGTTCACCGGCATCGACTGGTGCTCGAAGGGCCTGTCGCTCGACCAGGGCGCCATCTGCGTGACGCTCGACATGCAGCACTACAACGGCTTCTACAACAAGGACCTCTTCGCCCAGGCCGGGATCACGACGTTCCCGACGAACTGGGACGAGTTCATGGCGGCCAGCGCGAAGCTCAAGGCCAAGGGCATCCTGCCGCTGGCCTACGGCACGGGCGGCCAGGCGCTCAACGCCGGCTTCTACCCCTACTACGACCTCAGCTACCTGATGATGTACCTGCCGGTCGCAGACTGGCAGAAGCTCTACAGCGGCAAGCTGCCCTGGACGGATCCGGCGATCGTGGCCCAGCTGAAGAAGTGGGGCTCCCTCAAGACGCAGGGGTACACCAACTCGGACGTCCTGACCAACACAGATTCGGTCGCCCAGTTCGAGGCCGGCAAGGCCGCCATGACCCTCGAGGGCTCGTGGGACTTCAAGGAATTCCACGACAAGATGGGCGACAAGGTGGGCGTCTTCGTCCCGCCCTTCACCGACACCCAGGCCAAGGGCGTCGTCGAGTTCCCCGGCGACGGCTTCGGCGTGACGAGCTACTCCAAGCACAAGGCGGACGCCGCCGCGTTCCTGGCCTGGCTCGTGACCCCCGACGCCCAGAAGATCATCGCCGACGGCGGCCTGATCCCGGTCGTCGCCGGGCAGGCGGCGTCCGAGCCACTCGCCAACGCGATGCTCGACTTCGCGGCCAAGCAGGGCTACACCCGCTACCCGATGATCGACAACGTCCTCCAGCCCGAGGTCACCGACGTGGCGACCAAGGTCCTCAACGCCATCCTCGCCGGGACGATGAGCGCCGAGGATGCGACCAAGGCCATGGCCAACGCGCTGAGCCAGTTGCCCGCCGATCGGCGCGGCGACACGTACACGGCACCTGCCGCGGGCGGGTGATCGACTTCGGTCGGCGGCGGACCACGTCCGCCGCCGACATCCGGGCGACCTCATGACCACCTCGTCGCCGCTTGCCGGCGCCCCGGCAACCGCGCTGCCGGGGCGATCACGGCCGCGCCCGGGCCGGCTCCGGGCCGGGCAGCGGCGGGCGGGCCTTGCCTTCGCCCTGCCCGTGATCGTCCTCGAAGTGCTCTTCCTCCTGATCCCGATCGCCCAGGCGGCCTACTTCAGCTTCACCCGCTGGGACGGCATCACTGCCAGCTGGATCGGGCCGGCCAACTACCAGCGCCTCTTCGGCGACCCGACCTTCTGGCGGGTCATGGCCAACAACCTCCTCCTCCTGGCCTCCGTGCCGCTGGCGATCCTGATCCCGCTCCTGGTCGCCTACCTCCTCAACGAGCACGTCCCGGGCTGGCGCTTCTTCCGGTCCGCCTACTTCCTGCCGACCGCCATCTCGTGGGTCGTCATCGGCATGGTCGCCCTTCGCGTCTTCGCCCGCGAGGGCCTCCTCAACCACCTGCTCGACGCGGTCGGGCTGGGGTTCATCCATACGGACATGCTGGCCGGAGAGCTGTCGGCGATGGAAGCCGTGGCCATCACCTTCATCTGGTCCGTCTTCGGCACCAACACGATCATCTTCATCACCGGCATGGCGACCCTCGACCGGGAGGTCTACGAGGCCGCCCGCGTCGATGGCGCGGGGGCCTTCACGACGTTCGTGAAGATCACCATCCCGATGCTGATGCGCTTCATCCAGTTCGCCTTCATCCTGACCCTCATCACGGCCTTCACGGCCCTCTTCAGCCTGATCTTCGTGATGACCGGGGGCGGGCCCGGGTACGGCACGACGACCCTCGAGTTCTACGTCTACCAGCAGGGCTTCCAGGTCGGCGTGTTCGGCTATGCGGCGGCGATCGGGATCGTCCTCTTTGCGATCGTCTTCGCCATCAGCCTCGCCCAGCTGCGGATCTTCCGCAGCCGGCTCGACTAGGGCCGGGCGATGGGCATCGCCCGGCGACGGGTCGGCCGCGGCCTCATCTTCCTGGTCCTATGCCTGGTCGTCGTGATCATGCTGTTCCCGTTCCTGTTCATGGTCCTCACGGCCTTCCGGTCCCGGGACCAGTACCTGACCGGACAGGGCTTCTCGCTCGACAGCTGGCGCGAGCTGTTCAAGTTCCTGCCGGTCGTGCAGGAGCTGATCAACTCCGCGGTCGTGACCGGCGGTGCGGTCCTCCTGATCATCGCCGTCAGCACCACCGGGGGGTTCGCCTTCGCGAAGCTCGGCTTCCGCGGCTCCGGCTTCGTCTTCCTCGGGATCCTGGCCGGAATGATGATCCCGATGCAGTCGATCATCATCCCCGAGTTCGTGAACATCGCCCGGGTCCTCCACCTCAACAACCAGTACCTCGGGGCGATCCTCGTCTACGCCGCGCTCGGGGCACCGTTCGCGACCTACCTCATGACGACCTACTACCGGGGCGTCCCAACGGAGCTCGTGGAGGCCTCGGTGATGGACGGGGCGTCCTACTGGCAGGTCTTCCGGAAGGTGATGCTGCCCCTCAGCATCCCGGCCATCACGACGGTCGCGGTGCTCCAGTTCATCCAGGTCTGGGACGATCTGCTGGTGGGCCTCCTCTTCCTCAACGAGCCGCACGTCCGGACGATCACCGTGGGGCTGGCCGTGATCCAGACCGGCCGCGTGGTCAACGTCCCGGCGCTCATGGCCGGTTCCCTGCTGTCCGCACTGCCGGCGATCCTCGTCTACCTGATCTTCCAGCGGAACCTCATCCAGGGGCTGACGATGGGCGTCAACAAGTGAGCCTCGCGATGGGCGTCGGGACGGCGGCGTGGGGCCTGCCCGCGCACGAGCGGCGTGAGCAGATCGCCCGTCTGGTCGAGGAGGCCCAGCGCGTCAGCGTGGCCGACCTGACGGCCCGCTTCGGGGTCACCGATGCCTCGATCCGGCGCGACCTGATCCTGCTCGAGGCGGCCGCCAGGCTGCGACGGGTCCACGGAGGCGCGGTGAGCCACGGGGCCAGACTGGCGGCCGGCGCCTACTCGACCAAGCTCCGGATCAACCGGGAGGAGAAGACCCGGATCGGCCTGGCGGCCGCCCGCCTCGTCCAGCCGGGCGAGGTGGTCCTGTTCGACTCCGGCACCACGGTCGCCCAGGTCGCGGCCCAGATGCCGGCCGTCCTGCGGGCCCCGAACGCGATCACGGCCGTGACCTACTCGCTGCCCGTCATCGACGAGATCGGGGGCTGGGAGGCCCCCCACCTCGTGGTGGTGGGCGGCCTCTACCTGCCCGAGTACCGGGCCTTCGTCGGCCCCCAGGCGATCGACGGCCTGCGGGATCTGACCGCGGACGTGATCTTCCTGGGCTGCGACGGGCTGACCGTCGAATCGGGCCTGACGACCCCCCACGTGCTCGTCGCCGAGGTCGGCGCCGCCGCCACGTCCCGCTCGCGGCGTGTCGTTGCGGTCGCCGACTCGTCCAAGATCGGGCGCCAGGGGTTCAAGCCCATCGTCGCCCTGTCCGACGTGCACGTGCTGATCACCGATACCGCGGCGGATCCAGGCCGTGTCGCCGAGATCCGGGCGGCCGGCGTCGAGGTCGTCCTCGCGTGAGGGCGCCGTGAACGCCGTCCGGGCGTTCGCCACGACCTGGCGCGGCCTGGATGCGCTGGCCCTCGAGAATGCGAGGCTGCGGGTCACGGTGGTGCCATCGATGGGCGGCCACGTCGCCGAGTTCGTCGACCGCGCCGCGGATCGCGACCTCCTGTGGCACAACCCCCGATCCACGCCCCGGCCGGCACCGTATGGCGCCCACTTCGACGACTGGTGGTCGGGCGGCCTTGACGAGATCTTCCCGAGCGGTGACGCCGGCCGGCTCCACGGCGAGCCGCTCCCGAACATGGGCGAGCTGTGGTGCGTGCCGTGGGAGGCTGCGCCGATCGCTTCTGTGGACGGCCGCGAGGCGTCGATCCTCGGCGTGGCGTTCGGGACCGTCGCGGCAGCCCGGTTCGAACGGCGATTGACGCTCGGCGCCGACACGCCGGTCCTGCGGGCCCACTATCGGATCGAGAACCTCGACGTCCGGCCCCTGCCGTTCACCTGGGGAATCCATCCGGCCTTCGCGGTCGGTCCGGCGCATCGACTCGATCATCCGGGCACTCGGATGCTGGTGGGGACATCATCGTCCCCCGAACTCGGCAGCGAGGGCCTCGCCTACGACTGGCCGTTGATGCCGGATCCCACGCTCCCGGGCGGGCGCGATGTCTCGGCCGTCCGTGGCCGTGACGCCGCCGTGTTCGGCGGCCACTGGGTGACCGACCTCGCCGAGGGCTGGCTGGCGCTGACGGACACCTCCACGCGTCGGGGTGTGGCGATCGCTTTCGACCGGGAGATCTTCCCGGTCGCCTGGCTGTGGCAGGTCTACGGCGGCTGGCGGGGTCACCAGCACGTGGCCCCCGAGCCCTGGACCAGCCTGCCCATGGACCTCGACGGCGCGATCGCCGCCGGCCGGGCTCGCAGCCTGGCGCCCGGCGAGATCCTGGAGACCGAGGTCGCCTTCGCCCTCCATGCCGGCCTCAGACGCGTGACACGGGTCGAGCGGACGGCCGAGTCGATCGTCGTCGGCTGAAGCCATGCCGGCGAGGTGCAGGCATCGCACCTCTCCAACGCGAGGGATCCGTCCCTACCCGGACGGCGTCATCTTGGCCAGCACCTCGGCCGGGCTGAACGATGCGCCGACCTCGATCCGAGGGGCCTCCAGGCGGCGATCCCACCTCTCGCGGCTGCCAGCCTCGGTCGTTACCGCCATCGAGAACCCGGCCTGGCGCACGATCGACTCGACCCCGGCATCGAAGGCGCCGAAGGGGTAGGCGAAGGTCGTCGGCGCCGAGCCGAGGGCGCTCGTCAGGAGTGCCTGGGCCGAGTCGACCTGGGTCCGGACCTCGGCGCCGGGGAGGCGGCTCAGGACCTGGTGCCCGAGGGTGTGGTTGCCGATCTCCATCCCCTCGGCGGCCAGCTCGGCGACCTGCGCCCAGGTCAGGTTGTGGGGGTTGCCGATCCGGCCGGCGACCACGTAGAAGGTCGCCACGTCGCCATACTTCCGGAGGACCGGCAGGGCATAGGTGGCGCCGTCAGCATGGCCGTCGTCGATCGTGATCACGAACGTCCTGGGGGCCACCTCGCGTCCGCTGGCAAGGGCGTTCGCCAGCTCGCGGGTCGTGATCGTCCGCCAGTCTGCCGCTCGCAGCGCCGCCAGCTGCGCATCGAACAGGGCCGGGTCGACGGCGAGCGCCGGCAGGGCATAGGCCCGGGCCACGGCCCACGGCGCGATGACATGATAGGTCAGGATCGGAACGCGAAGGCTGAAGCCGGGCGAGGGCGAGGCGACCGGCAGGCCGGGCGTTCCGGCCGCCGGCGCCACCGGCGTCGCGGCAACGGACGGGTCGGCGGAGCGCGTCGGGACCGGGTTTCCGGACGGCAGGGCCGGCGGCGTCGCGGATGGTGGCGGGGTGGCCGCGGGAATCGACGAGACGCACCCCCCGACGCTGCCCGCGGCCAGCATCCACGCGAGGGCCCGCCAGCGGGCGCGCCGGCGTAGCGACCGCGCGCCACAGGCCGATGGCGTGTGCTCGCTGCGCCGCAGGGGATGCCGCCAGACCACGATCCACTCCTGCCAGCAGGCCCATCCGGGGTCCCCTCGCCCCGGGGCGATGAGCATAGTCGTCGAGCCCTCGCGGCGCGCCCTGCGCCCGTGCGGCCTCGGTCCGGCTCCGCCGGTCGATCGTGAGCGGCGGCGTCGCGTTCAGCCGATCACGTAGACGACGGCCACCGTCACGGAAACCTCGTTCGTGCCCGGCTGGACGGGCGTTGCGGCGGCCTTGTCGGCGGCGACCCCGGCCATCGCCCCGTAATAGACGGGGTAGGGGATCGGGGCCACGGTCTCGCTGATCGAGGCCACCGTGCCGAGGGAGATTCCCGCGGCCGAGGCCAGCGTCTGGGCCTTGGACTTCGCCTCGGCCATGGCCGCCTCGCGCGCCCGCTTCTCGGCAGCCGCCTGGTCCTCGACCCGGAAGGTCACGCCGTCCATCGTGGTTGCGCCGGCGGCCAGGGCGCCGTCGATGGCGTCCCCGACCTTGTCGAGGTCCCGGATCGTCACGGCGATGGCGTTCGAGAGGCTGTAGCCGGTCAACCGCGGGCGGCTCGAGTTCGACGAGTAGTCGTAGACCGGCTGGAGGGACAGGATCGTGGTCTGGATGTCCCGGTCGGCGATCCCGAGCTTCTTGAGGCCGGCGATCACGGCGGTCATCGCCGTGGCATTGGCCGCCCGGGCGTCCTTGACCGTCTTGGCTGTGATCGAGACCCCAAGGCGAAGGTCGGCGATGTCGGGGCTGATCATGACCCGCCCGGTTCCGCTGACGCTGATGGTGTGTTCGGGTTTCGTGGCCGTGGGATCGGCGGCGAGGATCGCGTGCGGCGCCAGGGCCGGGCCGGCGATCATGGCCACCAGCAGGCCGGCCGCGAGGCCGAGGGCCGCCCAGCGCACCCGCGGCCCGGGTACGGGGATGGCGACAGTGACGGTCGTGCGAGTCATCGGGTGCTCCAGTCGAGGTTCGGGCGGCGATGTCGGCCGCGTTGGCCCGCTGACGCCGCGACTGCGGGCCAGGTTCCGTCGCGCCCCTGTCGATTCCCGGGCGACCCGTTCGTGGTCCCGCTGAACCCGACCCAGCGCCGGAAGGAAGGACGACATGGGCAACCCGATCGTGCACTTCGAGATCCGCTCCGACGACCCGGACCGGACCCGCGAGTTCTACGCGAAGCTCTTCGGCTGGAGCTACCGGCCAGGCGACTTCGCGGGCTACACCTACGTCGACAGCGGCGTCCCGTCGGGCACGATTCCCGGTGGCATCAGCCCCCTCCAGGGCGGCCGGCCGATGGTCACGGTCTTCGCCGGGGTACCGAACGTCCAGCAGGCCCTCGACAAGGCGGTGGCCCTCGGGGGGCGCGTCGTCCAGCCCGCGCAGAGCGTCCCCGGGGTCACCTTCGGCCTGTTCGAGGACCCCCAGGGCTTCGTCGTCGGCGTCGCATCGAATGACGCGTAGGGGAGCGGGACCCGGGGCCGGATCCGCGTCGGGCGAGGATCCGTTCGGTCGACGCCGGGCCGGGTCCCGGTACCGGCCCGGGACCCGGGGCGCCTAGTCCTATCGGGTCGGAGGCGGCTGGGCCTGTTGGGTCGTGGACTGACGGGCCGCCGGCGTTGACGCTGGCTGCCCGTGAAACCACGACGTCACCTCAACCGGCCGCCCGTCCCCGGCGGCGCCCATCTCGGCCTGCGGCGATCGTTGGCGATCCCCATGATCGTCGCGCTCCTGCTGGCGCTGCTCTCGGTCGCCCCGGCCGCGGCAACCTCGACCACGATGGCGCCTGCCTGCGACGGGATCAACATCCGGACCGCAGCTTCGACTAGCGCGACCGTGGTCGTGAGGCTCGGTCCGGCCGTCACCGTCACGGTGACCGGCACGGTCGCCGGCGGAAGCTGGGCCGCGAGCTGTCCGACGGCCAAGGCGGGATCCACCTGGTACACCGTCTCGGCGATCAACGGGACGGCCGCGGCGACGCTCTACGGGGCCTCGATCGTCTATGCCGCGACCGGCGTCCTCACGAGCCCGGCCGCACCCGCGGGGGCGGCGGCCACGGCGGCTTCGGCCGTCGCGGCGACCGCGACGCCGGCAGCACCGGCTGCGCCGTCCACGCCGCCGGCAGCACCCACTGCGCCGTCGCCCGCGCCGCCGGCTGCCGGCGCGACCGCCCTGGCCCCGGCCTGCGACGGCGTCAACATCCGGAAGTCGCCCTCGACGGCGGCCACCGCCGTCGTCCGCCTGGGCGTGACCGCGAAGCTGACCGGGACCGGGACCGTCACCGGCGGTGCCTGGAGCGCGACCTGCCCGACATCGAAGTCGGGCTCCACCTGGTTCGCCATCACGGCGGTCAACGGGACCGCCGTCGCCTCGATCTACGGAGCGACAGTGGTGTATGCGGCGACCGGCGTAATGAACGTTCAGCCAGCGTCGCCGACGGCCGCGACCCAGCCGCCGCCCGCGACCCCGACGAGCGCACCGCCGGCCGCGGCGGCTGCCACCCCGACCCCGGCGCCCGTCGCCGCGAGCCCCACGCCCGTCGCGACGAACCCCATCGCCGGCGCGTCATCGGCCCCGACCGGCCAATCGCTCGTGCCGGCCTGCGACGGCGTCAACATCCGGGCGACGGCCTCGACCAGTGCGGCCGTGATCGCCAAGGTGGGGCTGGCAACCACGCTGGTGGTGTCGGGGACGACGACCGGCAGCACCTGGAGCACCACCTGCCCCACCGCCAAGTCGGGTTCCGGCTGGTACGTCGTGACGCACATCAACGGAGCAACCGTTCAGGCACTGTTCGGTGTCCCGTCGCTGTACGCGGCGGTCGGCGTCCTGACGGCGCCCGCACCACCCGCGGCGCCCGCCGCGACGACCGTGACGCTCGGCTCGGCGACCACCTTCTACGGCCGCGGCTACGGGCACGGCGTCGGCCTCTCCCAGTACGGCGCCCGCGGGCGCGCCCTCGCCGGGCAGACCGCGGCCCAGATCCTGGCCCGCTATTACGCGGGGACCACGATCGGCACGATCCCGTCGGGAAGCACGATCCGCGTCCTGGTCCTCGACACCTTTGCGGCGTCGGCGACCGCTCCCCTGACGATCGCCGGTCGTGGCGGAGCGTGGAGCGTGAGCGGCATCGGGAGGACCTTCCCGGCCGATGCGATCCTTCGCCTGGCGCCCGCGACCGCCAGCCCGACGGGCTGGCAGGTGACGGTCAGGGATGCCTCGGGCGCGGTCCTCTCCGACGGCCCCGCACCCCTCGGGGCGACGGTGGCCGGGACGTCGGAGGCGACGACCCTCCAGCTCGTGTCGAAGCCGACGAACTACGACCTCTTCCGGGGCGTCCTCCGCTGGTCCCTCTCGGGCTCGACGGCCACCGTCGTCAACGAGCTGCCGCTGGAGACCTATCTCCGGGGGGTCGTGCCATCCGAGATGCCGAGCTCGTGGCCGGCGGACGCGCGCCTCGCCCAGACGATCGCCTCGCGCTCGTTCGCCGCCTACCGTCTCCGTCCCGGAACCGGCACCTTCGACCTCTACGACGACACCCGCTCGCAGGTCTACCGCGGCGTCCACGCCGAGACGGCGGTGAGCGACGCCACGATCGCGGCATCGGCGAACCAGGTGCTTCGCAGCGGGACGGCCCTCGTCAATGCCCTCTTCCACTCGACCGCCGGCGGCGCGACCGAGAACAACGAGAACGTCTTCGTCTCGGCGTCCGGTGCCCGCACGGCCGGGGTCGTCGCCTACCTCCGGGGTTCGCTGGATCGTGACTCGGCCGGCGTGTCCTATGACGCAGCCGCGCCCTATGCCACGTGGCAGACGGGCACCTACGGCATCGCCCAGCTGTCGTCCATCTTCGGCGCCGACAGCCGGACGGCCGTCGGAACTCTGACCGCCATCGACCTCTCGAACCGGGGTGTCTCGGGACGGCTGATCAGCGTCACCCTGACGGGCTCCGGCGGATTCAGGACCGTCTCGGGCCAGGTCTTCGTCGACGTCTTCAACGCCAATCGACCGAGCGGCGACCTGCCCCTCCGGAGCACCCTCGTCGGCCTCGCCCCGATCCCCTGACATTGCCGCCGGCATCCGCCGGCATCCGCCGGCCACGCTCGTGCCGGCGAGCCCACTGCTAGAGTCACGGTCCCCAGCCGACGACGAGAGGGATCACGACATGGCCGCTGACCGGACGAAGTTCATCCTCGACGAGGAGCGCATTCCGCGGGCCTGGTACAACATCGCCGCCGATCTCCCGAGCCCCGCCCCGCCGGTCCTCCATCCGGGCACGGGCCGGCCCATCGGGCCTGCCGACCTGGCGCCGCTCTTCCCGATGGAGCTCATCAAGCAGGTCGTCAGCCAGGATCGCGAGATCGAGATCCCGGGACCGGTCCGGGACGCCTATCGCCTCTACCGGCCGAGCCCGCTCTTCCGGGCCCACCGCCTGGAGAAGGCGCTCGATACGCCGGCCCACATCTACTACAAGTACGAGGGCGGCAGCCCGTCCGGCAGCCACAAGCCGAACACCGCCCTGCCGCAGGCCTTCTACAACCAGCAGGAGGGCGTGACCCGCCTCGCCACCGAGACGGGGGCCGGCCAATGGGGCAGCGCGCTGGCCTTTGCCGGCGCGGCCTTCGGCCTCGAGGTCAAGGTCTTCATGGTCCGCAGCAGCTACGACCAGAAGCCCTACCGGCGAGTGCTCATGGAGACCTACGGGGCGGAGGTCGTCGCCAGCCCCAGCCCGGACACCGCGTACGGCCGGAGCGTCCTGGCCGAGCTCCCCGATCACACGGGCTCCCTCGGCCTCGCCATCAGCGAGGCGATCGAGGATACCGTCACCCATCCCGGAACGAAGTACTCGCTCGGCTCCGTCTTCGACTTCGTGCTCCTCCACCAGACCGTCATCGGCCTCGAGGCGATCGAACAGATGGCCCTGGCCGGCGAGGAACCGGACGTCCTCATCGGCTGCGCGGGCGGCGGCTCGAACTTCGCCGGGCTGACGTTCCCGTTCCTCGGCCGTGGCCTGCGGGGCGGTCCGAAGCCTCGGATCATCGCGGTCGAGCCGGAGGCGGCGCCGTCGCTCACGAAGGGCGTCTATCGCTACGACTTCGGGGACACGGCCCGGATGACGCCGCTGGTGAAGATGCACACCCTGGGTCACGACTTCATCCCCGAGCCGATTCATGCGGGTGGTCTTCGCTATCACGGCATGTCGCCGCTCGTGTCGAAGCTCAAGGAAGAGGGCCGCATCGAGGCCCGCGCCGCCCACCAGCGGGCGACCTTCGAGGCCGGGGTCCAGTTTGCCCGGGCCGAGGGGATCCTGCCGGCTCCTGAGCCGACCCACGCCATCAAGGTCGCGATCGACGAGGCCCTCGAGGCCCGGGCGGCCGGCCAGCCGCGGGTCATCCTCTTCAACCTCTGCGGCCACGGGCACTTCGACCTTTCGGCCTACGAGCGCTACCTGTCCGGGGCCCTGGAGGACTACGAGTACCCGAGCGCCAAGGTCGCCGAGGCGCTCAAGGCCCTCGAGGGTCTGCCGGTCGGCTGATCCTGCGGTCGCGGGCCGCTCGGGCGACCGCCATCCCGGCGTCCGCACCGTCGCGGGCGGGCCGACCGCCCGCTCGCTACAGTCTGCCGGTGACGAACGACGGGCTGGCCCTCGCGACGCGCGGGCTGCAGAAGCGCTTTGGGACGCGGCCGGCCCTGGCCGGGCTCGACCTGTCGGTCCCGTCCGGGGTCGTGTACGGCTTCCTCGGGCCCAACGGCGCCGGCAAGACGACGACGATGCGCCTCCTGACTGGTCTGATCCACCCCGACGCGGGCACGATCGAGGTCCTCGGGCGGTCCTTCGGGCGCGCCGACCGTCATCGCCTGTTCGAGGTCGGCGCGCTCATCGAGTCACCGTCCTTCTACCCGTACCTTTCCGGTCGCGACAACCTCCGGGCGCTGGCCGCGACGGGCGCGCCCACGGGACCGGGACGGATCGAGGAGCTCCTGGAGCTGGTCGGCCTCCGCGAACGCGGCAAGGACAAGGTCCAGACCTATTCGCTGGGCATGAAACAGCGGCTCGGGATCGCCGCCGCCCTCCTCAGCGATCCGCGCCTCCTGCTCCTTGACGAGCCGGCCAACGGCCTGGACCCGGCGGGGATCGTCGCCATGCGGGAGACACTTCGGCACCTGGCCGCGCAGGGCAAGACCGTCTTCGTCTCCAGCCACGTCCTCGGCGAGGTCCAGCAGCTCGCCGACGTCATCGGCATCATCGCCGCCGGCCGTCTCGTCCGGGAGGGCCCGATCGACCAACTCCTGCTCGGCGAAGGGGCCGTCCGGATTCGGGTCGAGCTGGCCGAAGTCGACGCGGCCAGGACTGCCCTCGTGCCGCTCGTCGGTGATGCCATGGTCGAGGCCATCGCAGGCGACGACGGCTGGCTCGCCGTCCACATTGCCGCCACCCGGGCCTCCGAGGTCAACCGGGCGCTCGCCCAGGCAGGCATCTACGCCTCCGCGCTCGAAGCGGGCAACGACCTCGAGTCGCTCTTTCTCGAGCTGACCCGGGGCGAAGCCGGCGCGAGCCACGAAGGGACGTTCTTTGGGCTCGCCGGCTCGAACGACGCGCCACCCCCGAGGAGCGGTGCAGCAGACGCCTCGACGGGTGGCCCGTCATGAGGATCTTCGTGGCGGGGATCCGCAAGCTCCTGCGTCGGCCGGCGACCTTCGTCACGTTGGGGCTGCTCGTGGGGCTCCTTGGCCTGATCCTCATCGCCGTGAGCGCGACAGCCGGCCAGCGAACCGGCCGAGCGGCCCAGGAGAGCCTTCTCCTGGTGACCTTCCCAGGCGCCTACTCCCTGATCCTGTCCTTCATCCTCGGGCTCGGCGGCCTCTTCGCCGTGATCTACGGCGCAGCGATCGCGGGATCCGAGTGGACGTGGGGGACGCTGAAAGCCGCCGTCGCCCGAGGCGAGAGCCGCAGCGGGTACCAGCTCCTGTCGTTCGCGGCGATCGTCGTCATGGTCGGCGTCGGGCTCGTCCTGGCCCTCGCGGCCGGGGTCGTGGTGGCCATCATCGGGGCCAATATCGCGGGCGTCTCCACGGCTGGTCTGAACGACACGGAGACCTTGGGGAAGATGCCGGAGCTCATGGCCCGGGCCTGGCTGGCGATCGTCGAGGAAGGTGCCCTCGGCTTTGCCATCGCCACCCTGGCTCGCAGCCAGCTGGCCGGCATCGGGGCCGGCATCGGCGTCTACTTCGGCGAGCAGTTCGCCTCGATCTTCCTGCCCGACATCGTCAAGTACCTGCCCTTCAACGCCGCGACCGCCGTCGTCGCCACCTCGGGCACCGGCGGACCCGGCGGCGGCGCAATCGCCAGGCTGGAGCCGAACGTCGCCCTTCTCGTGGTCGTGGCCTGGCTCATGGGCGCCCTCCTCGTGACGGCCATATTCACGGAGCGGGCCGAGATCTCGGGCTGACACGGGCCGCCTCGGCGGAGCCGCGGGACGGAACCGCGCGACGGCGCCTGCCGAACGGAACCGGCCGAACCGAGCCGGCCAAACCGAGCCGGCCGAACCGAGCCGGCCGAACGGAACCGGCGGGAAGGCGACGCGGGTGGTCCCGTTGGGCGGCTGCGCGCCGGACGGGCCGTCCGGCGCGGCGTGACCGTGCTCGAGGCCCGACTCCCCGGGATGTTCGGGCAGATGCGGGCGAGTCCAACCGGAGCACCTCACGCCCTTCGGCAGTCAGGCCTCCGCCGGTGCCGTCGTGGCGAATACTGCGGGCAGCGGGATACCGAATCGCCGACACAGGGCAGTCACGTCCGCGACGTCCTTCGCTCCGGGCTCGTAGCCCGTGTGGAAGCGAACGAGCCACTCGGGCGCAATGCAGGCGACATCGCGCCCGCCGATGCTGCCCATGCCTGCGAGGGCGGCCGACGGGTAGGCGTCGCCAACCTCGGGCGGGCCGTAGGCACCCGACCCTGTCTCGTCCCGAACGATGACGTGGAAGTCGATCTCGTGTCCCTCGTCGTCGCCGAGGACGAAGTTCCACGGGCGCGTATCGTCGCGTGGCACGTGGCCGTAACCGAGGTCCGTGAGGGCCGCGACCACCGTTGCGAGGTCGTGGAGCTCGATGACGATGTCCAGGTCCCCGTGGCGTCGCGTCTGCTCGCCCAGGCAGGCATCCACGGCCCAGCCGCCGTCAATCCAGATGCGAACCCCGAGGCCACTCATCAGGTCCAGGAAGGTCACCACATCGTCGACCGTCGTCTCGGGCACGATGAACGGGCCGCCGCGCAGCCACTCCACGTCGGGCTCCCAGGAGCCGACCACCGCGCCATGACCAGCAAGGTGGGCCGCGACCTCGACATGCCGGAAGACGCTCCGCTGCATCTCGGGGCCCTGATTCGAGGCGAGCTGATCCGCGACGCGGGCGACATCCACGAAGGCGAGTGGGCGCGCCGCGAGCTCGTGACGGAGCCACTTGTTGAACGGCCGGACGCGACCCTCGAAGGCGAACGAGGCCGTGAGCAACGGATCGATCGAGGCCAGGGCGTCGAGGCGGCCCTCGAGCTCGCGGCCGGCCTCGAGGTTCCGGAGCGAGCGATAGAGGGAGTTGATGTAGGCGCCGAGGCTGTCCGCCCCGATCGCCCTGGCCTCCTCCGGCTGCAGGGTCCGCTTGTCGGCGACGAGCCGGCCGATCTCACCGTCGAGCCGGTCGAGGAGGACGGTCACGCCCAGGAAGGCCGGTCGGTTCCATTCGTCGCGGTCCCCGGGAAGGCCGTGGCCCCGGAACGCGTCGATCGTCATGGGCCAGGTTTCGACGGCCGCCCCGTGCTCGAGCTTCCACGGCGTGATGTCGTCGGCGACGATGACCAGCATGTCGTAGTCGGACGACGCGTGGATGTAGCCGCCGTAGCCGCGCGACCCCATGAGGACCAGGCCGAGGATGTCGGGATCCGCCTCGGCTCGCTTGCGAACCGCCTCGTAGGCGGCGGCGATGACATCCGGGTCCAGGACCCGTTGGGGCAGGGGGCCTTCGGTCACTGGCGAAGTATCACCCTCGGCGCCAGCAGCCGCGGAGCTCGCGACCTCGAGATCGGACGGGCATGATGCGCGGATGGAGCAGCCGTCGCCGGAGGTCTTCCTCGCCGAGTTCCCCGGCCCGCTGCGGGAGATTGCCGACGGGCTACGGGGCGTCGTCGCCCGGGCGGTGCCGGCCGCGACCGAGCGCGTCCGCTGGGGCTGGCGGATCATCGGCTTCGACCTGCCGGTCGGCCCGCGACGGTCCGTGTACTTCGCCTGGATCATGATCGAGCCCGCGCACGTCCATCTCGGCTTTCCCCAGGGCGTCCTGATGGCCGATCCCGGCGGGCTGATGAGCGGCGCCGGTATCACGAAGAAGGCACGGTGGGTCACGCTGGCCACGGCCCAGCAGCCAGCAGCGGCCGCCCTCGCCGGTCTTGTACGCGAAGCTGCTCGGATCGCCACGCTGTCGCGCGGCGAGCGTGCGGCCCTGGCGATGGCACATGAGGAGATCGAGAGAAGCGCACCGTGAACGACCCAGGAGCAGCCCAGCCAACGCTGAGCGACGAAGTTGTCACCCTTCGGCCATGGCGACCCGACGACGCCACTGCCGTCGACCGTGCCTGCCAGGACGCCGAGATCGCACGCTTCGTCCCCATCCCGCAGCCGTACACGCTCGACGACGCCCGCTGGTTCGTCGCCAGCTGTGCCGAGGAGTCGATCACCGGCCCAAGCGCCCACTTCGCCATCGTCGACCCGGCGACGGACCTGCTCCTCGGAGCCATCTCGCGGCACGGACCGCGGGCCGAGACCCCGCACCGTGCCGCCATCGGCTACTGGCTGGCCCCGGAGGCCAGGGGTCGGGGCGTCGCCACCCGTGCCGTCCGCCTTCTCGTCGATTGGTCGTTCGCGACGAGCACGACCGTCCGGATGGAGCTCTACACGGACGTGGAGAACGAGCGCTCCGGTCGGGTTGCCCGTCGAGCCGGGTTCGAGCCGGAGGGGATCCGGCGCGCCTGGGACCTCGATCGCGCGGGTCGCCCGATCGATTCCGCGTTCTACGTGCGGCTTCGGTCGACCTGATCACCCAAGGGTCACGTGAGCGGCCCCTGCTATCGTCAGCGCATGGATGAGGAGCGGCGCGCGCCGGTCGCGGGTTCGGGCGCCGACGACCCGATCGCCACGGCCTGGCTCGGCCGGATCGCCTACCGGGAGGCGTGGGCCCTCCAGAAGCGCCTCGTGGACGCCCGCGTGGCCGAGGCGATCCCGGACACGCTCCTGACCCTCGAGCACGATGCCGTCCTGACCCTCGGCCGCCATGCCGATGAGGCGCATGTGCTGGCCTCCCCCCGCGAGCTTCGACGGCGAGGCCTGGAGGTCATCCACGTCGAGCGTGGCGGCGAGGTGACCTACCACGGCCCGGGCCAGCTCGTCGCCTACCCGATCCTCCGCCTCGGCCACCGCGGAATCCTGATCCGGCCGCTCGTCCGCGCCCTGGAGGAGGCGACGATCGCCACCTGCGCCGCGCTCGGCGTCCCGGCCGGCCGCCGCGAGGGGCACCCCGGGTGCTGGGTGCTGGACGACGGCCGGCCACCCCGCAAGATCGGGGCACTCGGCATCCGCGTCGAGCGCGGCGTCAGCTATCACGGCATCGCCCTGAACGTCGATCCCGATCTGCGCGACTTCGAGCTCATCGACGCCTGCGGGATGCCGGGCGTCGTGTCCACCTCGATCGCCGAGGAGCTCGGACGAACGGCGGAGCCGCCCTCGACCGACGCGGTGGAGCGTGCTGCCGGGATCTTTGCCGTCGCGTTCGCCGCGCAGCTCGGCGCCCGGCTCCAGCGGGTCGAAGCCGGAGCCCTCGAGGACCGCCACGCCACCGACGGTTCGAGCCCGCGGTCCCTGGCCGGCGCCGGAGCGACCTGACATGCCGGCCGGCCTCTTCGAGCTCCGCAAGGACGCCATCACCGGCTGGTGGGTCGCCACGGTGGTCGATCGGGCCTTCCACCGCGACCGCTTCGCAACGGCGGCTGCACAGATCGCTGACGGCGGCGATTGCCAGAACTGCCGGCTGCCCGAGGGTGACGGCGTGCGCCTCCGGGTCCTCAAGGACTACGCCTTCCACGTCGTCGGGACCGAGGAGGAGGCCCGCGAACTGGACCAGCGCTTCGCCCAGGTCGCCCTCGACGGAGCCCGCGCCGCGGGCAGCTGGCGGACGATCGTCGCCCCGCCGCTCGAGCATCGGCCGCTCCATCTCGTCGGCTCCGCCATCGTCGAGCGCCTCGTCACCGGTGCCCGGGATGCGATCCAGGCAGCCCGGGAGGCGAACCAGACCGACTACCTCCAGGTCGTCCAGCACTGGGGGGACCAGTCGGGCGCCCGGACCAACCACCTGTGCCTCGAGTTCTACGACCTGCCGCAGATCCCGCACCGGATTGCCGAAGAGCTCGGCGGCGCGGCCCGCTTCGTGATCCGCGAGGGCGAGTGTCCCTACTGCCGGCTGGTCCGCGAGACGACGCGGACCCGCAACCGGCTCGTCTGGGAGGACACCGACAGCGTCGCCTTCGCTCCCTGGGCGTCGCGTTCGCCGTTCGAGCTGTGGATCGTCCCTCGGCGCCACGAGGCCGACTTCGGGCGGGCCGGCGAGGCCGACATCCGGGCCACCGCGACAGCCCTCCGGAACGTCCTCGCGACCCTGGCCCGGACGCTCGACGGCCCGCCCTACAACCTGATCCTCCACACGGCGCCCCTCCGCGAGCGCGTCGACGCCACGTACCACTGGCACTGGGAGATCCACCCGCGCCTCCGGGAGATCGCCGGCCTGGAGCTGGGAACGGGGCTGCCGGTCAACCCGGTCTCCCCCGAGGACGCCGTGGAGGAGCTCCTGGCCCGTACCGCCGCGGGGAGCGGGGAGCGCTCAAGTTGACGGGGCGGCGTCACACGGCCTTCCGGCGCCTCGTCCCTGGGCTTGGCGACGCGCGGCGCCCATTCCCCGCGCCTGCGACCACCGCGGAAGGACCTGCATGTTCGGCAGCGGCGAGCCGGGGGGCTTCGCGACGACGACCGGGACGCTCGAGCGCCAGGGTCGGGCGGTCGCCGTGACCGGCAGCTGGGACCGCGATGCGGCCGGGACCTTCGTCGAGGCGCTCTTCGCGAAGCACCATCATGAGATCTACGCCTACCTCATCCGCATGGTCCGCGATCCAGAGCTCGCCGCGGACCTCGCCCAGGATGCGTTCGTGAAGGCCTACAAGGCATACGACACCCTCGAGAAGGGCGAGAACGCCCGGGCCTGGCTCTACCAGATCGCCCACCGCGTCGCCCTCGACGACATCCGGCGCAAGAAGATCGTCCGCTTCGTGCCGCTCGTGGGCGACGGCCGGGGTTCATCGCCATCCGCCGAGCGGCTGGCCATGGAGGCCCGCCTTTCCGGCCCGCTCGAGCGGGCCATGGCCCGCATTCCCGAGCGACAGCGAGCCGCGCTCCTCATGGCCGAGCTCCACGACCTCACGGGCCTCGAGCTGGCGGCCGCGCTCGGGATCAGCCACGTCGCGGCTCGGGCGCTCCTCACCCGCGCCCGAGAGTCCCTTCGCCAGGCGCTCGCGGCCGAACGGGCAGCGGAGGCAGCGACCGAAGCCGAGCGCGATGCCGGCTATGCCCAGGGCCGGGGCGGCAGCTGATGACTCTCCCCTTCCGCCGCCGCCATAACGACGCCGAGGCGTCCCACGATCGGGCGCGCTCCCTCATCGCCTCCGGACTCCTCGACCCGCTCGAGGCGGCGGATTCGGCGTGGCTTGCGGCCCACCTCGGCGGCTGCCCGGAGTGCACCGCCGACGCCGAGGCCTACGAGGCGGATCGTCAGCTCCTCCGCTCCCTGCGCGATCGACCGATCGAGCCGCCGCGCGACCTGTGGGCCCGAACGGCCGCCGAGATCGAGCGCAGCCGAGGCCGCGGCGTCCGCTCCACGACGGCGCTGCCGCACCGGTTCGGCCGGCTGCCGCTCGGCGTCGCGTCGGGGCTCCTCGTGGTGCTCGTCGTGATCGGCGCCGCGTTGGCGCCGCGGATGGGTCTCCCGCTCGTGGGGCCCGGCCTGAGCGGCTCGGCCAACCGGTCCGCCGGGACGGAGGCCACGCCCATCGCCGTCACCGCCGACGCGCTCGCCTGGATCCAGGTGTCTCCCGATGGGTCCTACGAGTTCCTCCAGGCCAACGTGGACGAGGTCTGCGCGGACGCCCGTGAGGGGTGCGCGCCCCTCAACACCCGGAACTCGACGCGCCTCAGGCTCACCCAGGCGCCGCAGTCAGTCCTCCTCTCGCCGAACCAGGCGCAGATCGCGGTCGTCACGAAGTCGACGGCCTCGAGCGGTTCGGCCATCGTGGTCGTCCCGGTCCCGACCGTCGCGCCCCAGGGGCCGAGTCCCGCCCCCACCGCATCCGCGGAGGCCACGCCGCCCGTCGGTACGCCCGGCGCGAGCGCGAGCCCGCCCGAGGCGACCCCCACGCCCGTCCCGACGCCGGGCCCTTCGCCCACCACCGCTCCGGGCGTGTCGCCGTTGCCGAGCGCGAGTGGCGAGCCCCCGGCGGGTCATGCGATCGTCAGCGGCGTGATCGTCGTCGGCGACGCCGCGTATTCGGCCGATGGCGCCTGGCTCGCCTTCTCGGCGCGCCCGGCCGACGGGTCGAGCGGCCCGGATCTCTATACCTGGCGTGTGGGCGACGAGCTCGCAACGCCCGTCACGACCGACCATCGGACGTTCTTCTCGGGCTGGCTGGGGTCAACGATCGTGGCCAACCGCGTGGAACCGGGTGACGAGCGCCCCGGGGCCTCGGCCGGGCCCGACCCCTCGATCCGTCCCACGGCGGCGACGGCAGTCCCGAGTGCCGGGCCGGCCTCCAGCCCTTCGGCCTCGCCGGCCGCCGTTCAGGATCATCCCGTCGCCTTCCTCCTGGACCCTGTCACCAACGCGATCACCCCGCTCGGCGCCACCGACATCTGGCATCCCACGTTCGATCCCACGGGTGCATCCGTCGTCTACTGGGCGGGGACGCTCGTGCGCGATGCGAGCGGCACGGGCTGGACGCTGGGCACCGGCCAGCTCGTGATCGACGGCTGGAACGATGGCACGCCGTCGGCGTCGACCGGCGCCGCGACGTCGCCGGCCGCGTCGCCCGGACCGACCATCGTGCCGGTCGGCCCGGCTGGCCACCCGGCGGCCCTGACCTCGGATCCCGTGACCGACTTCGACGCCTGGTTCGACCCGACCGGGACGCGACTCGCGATCTGGATCGCCGATCCGGCCGATGCCACGATCGGGACACTTCGCCTCGAAGTCATCGACCCACACACCGGGCTCGTCGACGCGACCGCCGCTCCGCTGCCCGGCGTGTCCGCCCTGCGCGGCGTCTCGATCAGCAGCGGGCGCCTCGCCTGGGTGACTCCGCCCGGCCAGGACGGCCAGGGCTCGCACGTCCAGGTCCTGGCCTGGAACGGCCGGGACTTCGGCCAGGTCCGGACGATCCAGGGTGACCGATTCCTCGTCGCCCGCTGATCGCGGCCGACCGCGATCGAGCGGTCGTGGATGGTCGTGGCGGGACAGGGTGGGTCCACATGTCGTAGAGTCGGGTCGTGCGACCCAGCAGGACGGTCGCGATCGCGGCGCTCACCGCCGCCCTCGCGCTCGGTTCGCTGCCGGGCCTGGCGGGCTCCCGTGAACCGAGCCTCGATCAGCAGCCCACGGCAGATGCGTTCCGGGAAGTGATCCTCGCGGCAACCGGCGGCCGATCGACGACCTCGATCGTTGCCCCCGATTCGGCGTATGCCTCGGCGGGTCGCCTCGCTCCCTCCTCCGTCTACGCCGAGCCCGGCGTGGCCGCGGCCCCCGCCGACCGGCTGGCCGCCGCCATCCCGGCCGTGCCGGTTGCCTGGAGCTGGAAGCCACCCCGCTACAAGATCAGCGGTACCGCGACGTTCTATGACAACGGGACGACCGCGATGCGCCTGCCACGCGGCACGATCATCGTCATCTGCGCCGCGGGCGGCTGCATCGACCGGGTCGTGAACGACTACGGCCCCCAGATGCCCTCCCGCGTGGTGGACATGTACCGGCCCGACTTCTTCGCCATCTGCCGCTGCGGCTGGTGGACCGGAACCATGTTGGTGACCGTTTCCGTGTACTGATCGGGTAGACTCGACGCCGACCTTCGAGACCGGCCATGAGAGCCGGAGGCAGGCCCCGTGAGGCCGGAAGGAAGAGGAGACGCCGGCATCCAGCGCCGGGGCGTGCCCATCGCGCGGCGTCTGGCCGAGTCGATCCACGAGCACGAGGGGGCGCGGCTGCCGGTCGGCGCCCTCGACATCACCTTCTACCGCGACGACCTCTCGATGCTGGCCCAGCAGCCCGTGGTCAAGGGCACCGACCTGCCGTTCGACGTCACCGGGACGACGGTCGTCCTCGTCGACGACGTCCTGTACACGGGGCGGACGATCCGGGCGGCCATGGACGCCCTCATGGAATACGGCCGGCCCCAGGCGATCCGCCTCGCCGTCCTCGTGGATCGGGGGCACCGGGAGCTCCCCATCCGGGCCGACCATGTCGGGAAGAACGTCCCGACGTCGCGCGAGGAGCTCGTTCGCGTCCGCATCGAGGAGATCGACGGCGAGGACGCCGTGGACATCGACCTGGCGAGCGACGACGGGCTCGATGCCGCCTCCCGGGCCGCCGCTGCGCCCCGGGCCGGATGAAGCTCGCCTCGGACCCCGCCCTCGCCCCGGCCACCGATGTCATCGGTGCCGGTGTCGGACCCGACGACGAGAACGTCGCGCCCGCCGGGCGCTGGCCGCATCGTCACCTCCTCGATGTCGACGTCCTGTCCCTCGACGACCTGGAGCTGGTGATGCGCACGACCGACACCATGGTCGAGGTCCTCGCCCGGCCCATCCCGAAGGTTCCGGCCCTCCGCGGCTGGGGGGTCACGAACCTCTTCTACGAGGCCTCGACGCGGACCCGGGTGAGCTTCGAGGTCGCGGCCAAGAACCTCTCGGCGGATGTCGTCAACGTGACCGCGTCCGCGTCGTCGGTGACGAAGGGCGAGTCGCTCATCGACACCGTCCGTACGCTGGAGGCGCTCGGGGCGAGGGTCATCGTCATCCGCCATGCCACCTCCGGGGCGCCGTATCTCGCCGCGGAACACTTCGGCGGCAGCGTCCTCAACGCCGGCGACGGCGCCCACGCCCATCCCACCCAGGCGCTCCTGGACCTGTACACCATGCGGGCACACCTGCCCGGCGGTGCCGTGGCCGGACGAAAGGTCGTGATCCTGGGTGACGTGCTGCACTCGCGGGTCGCCAGGAGCAACCTCTGGTCGTTGACGGCCGCGGGTGCCCACGTCTGGGTCTGCGGGCCGGCGACGCTGCTGCGCGGGTTCGATGCGTGGAGCGCCGCCGGTGTCGGAGGCTCGCGGCGATTCACCGTCACGTCGGACCTCGAAGCGGCCCTCCGCGATGCCGACGTCGTGATGGCCCTCAGGATCCAGCGAGAGCGGATGCAGTCGGGCCTCCTGCCGTCGTTGCGCGAGTACGCGGCGCGCTTCGGGCTCACGAGGGAGCGCCTGGCCCTTGCACGCCCCGAGGCACTCGTGATGCATCCGGGACCGATGAACGAGGGCGTGGAGATCGCGCCGGATGTCGCGGCGGGCAGCCAGTCGCTCATCACCGACCAGGTCGCCAACGGCGTCGCGGTCCGGATGGCGATCCTGTACCTCCTCGCCGGAGCCCGCGCGTGACCGCGCCGGTCGGGTCGCGTGGCTCGGGCGGACCGGTCGGGTTGCGCCAGGCGACGGGACCGGTCGGCGCGCGCCTCGCCGACCTCGAGATCAGCCGGGCCTGGCTCGTCGACCCGGCGACGGGTCGCGAAGGCCCGGGCGAGATCGTCGTGACCGACGGGATCCTCGAGGCCGTCACGTGGCTCGAGGGCGCCGAGGCTCACGGCATCGACGCCTCGGGCGTCATCGTCGCGCCGGGGTTCGTCGACCTCCACGCGCACTTCCGCGAACCGGGCACCGAGGACGCCGAAACCGTCGCGACAGGGCTGGCGGCGGCAGCCCACGGCGGCTTCACGACGGTCTGCGTGATGCCCAACACGTCGCCCGCCATCGACGAGCCGTCGGTCCTGGTGCGGATCCGGTCCGCGGCCTCGGCGTCCGGATCCCCGGTGGCCCTCGTGGCG